>JANXOO010000917.1 GCA_025353525.1 Schlesneria sp.
CAGGACGGCAACCGCGTCCTGTGAAGTCCCCTGGTCGCGGACGGTCGGGCCTGAAGCGATGATATCCAGCGGATCATCAATGACATCCGAGATGATCAATGTCACCATCCGTCACGCAGTCGCTGATGCAGTCCGGAGCCACCATCGGGGATATCAACACTGTTCGAAAACGACTCTCGCGTATCAAAGGCGGGGGGCTCGCACAAGCCGCTCGGGCCGGACGGATGGTGACATTGATCATCTCGGATGTCATTGATGATCCGCTGGATATCATCGCTTCAGGCCCGACCGTCCGCGACCAGGGGACTTCACAGGACGCGGTTGCCGTCCTGGAACGCTACCTGGGCCGCGATTCAGGCGACCGGGTCGTTCCTGAATCCGTCTGGCGGGTACTCGACCAACAGGTCACAGGTTCCCGCGAACGTGACTTGTCGTTTGCCAATTCGAATACAGTCACGTGTTTGAATCGCGTCATTGGAAATAATCTGACTGCGCTCAACGCCGCAGCCGATGAAGCCCGTCGACTCGGTCTGGACGTTCGCATTCTTGGGGCAAATCGCGGGGGCACCGCGCGCGAGGTCGGTATCGAGCTGGCCGAACGTTGCCTGGTCGCCCGCGACGAACAGCGAAGCGAAGGGGTCTGTTTTCTGGGTGGCGGCGAGCCGGTTGTGAAACTGGCCGTCACGAATCGGCCACGTCGAGGGGGACGCAATCAGGAAGTCTCGCTCGCAGCAGGTGTTCGCTGGGCGGGCGAAAACATTGAGCGATGCGCCGTACTCTCTGCCGGCACTGATGGCGAAGATGGTCCGACGGATGCAGCCGGTGCCTGCTTCGACGCAAACGTACAACAGGCGGCCGACGATCGCCAATTGAGTCCGTCCGAATTCCTCGCGATCAACGATTCGTATACCTTTTTTGAGCAAACAAAGGGACTTTTCAAAACCGGTCCCACACATACCAATGTGATGGATTTGCAAATTGCGCTTGTTGCGGGGATTCGAAAGGATTCCGGTCAATCCTGAGGGATCGTATCATGACGGTCGTCTTCAAACTGGGTGGGAGTTTACTGACGCTCCCTGGACTGGCTGAAAAGATTCGCGAGGCGGCCCGGCAGCGATCCGGCGAAAACTGCCTGTTTGTCGTCGGCGGCGGCGCGACCACCGATGCCGTTCGGGACTGGAGCAAGATTCATCAACTCGACGAAGAAACGTCACATTGGCTGGCAATTTCAAGCCTTGACCTCAATCGCCAACTACTGGAATCGCTGACAGGTTGGACTTCAGTGATCTTGCCGAACGACGCCAACCGTTTCTGGGCGGAACATCGCGATCCGCTGTTACTTGATATCAACCGGTTTTTGCGAATCGAAGAGCCAAAAAATCCGGTTCCGCTTCCACACACCTGGGATGTGACCAGCGATTCGATTGCTGCATGGGCCGCAATTCATTGGCAGGCGACCGAACTCATTTTGCTGAAATCGGTTCCTGTGCCACATCCTTTGACGACCTGCGAGGCGGCCCGGCTTTCGCTCGTCGACAGCTATTTTCCGGATATTGCGAGATACGTCGCGAGCTTGGGCTGGTGCAATCTGACCGACACCAGGTTTGAAGTTCATCCCTGGAGCGGTCACCTGGCCTGACCGGTCGATCAACCAGGATCATCGCAATAAGCACAGGGGGCCGACAGGCAGTTATTGCGGATGTTGGCTCCCCGATTTCGCGATGTGTGAACCCGGAGAAGACGGACAAGATTTATCGATTTTTCCGTGAATGTGAGCCGAAAGTTGTGATTCCTGAATCGCGAGTTCGATCATGACGGTTTCGCGTATCCCGGTTCTGTCACCAGTACCGATAACTTTGGCGAAGAGCAAGCCTTTTTTCCCGAGAGGTGGCCTGATACGCCCGGACTTTGATCACAAACGGATCGTGAGCAAAGTCCCATTCAAAATCTCTTTTGAACCGACCCCCGACAGGTTCGTCGTTCAGAGGGTTTGAAGACTCGTCACGGGAATACCGCAGCCATGAGCTGACAGGAGCGCGCACGGATGTTGAATCACCTCAGGAATCTTCACCAATTCACAACCGCCTCGGGACGCAAGGTCTCAAAATGGCGTAAATGGCCTGCCATCCTCGCAGTCTTGTGCTGCGCGGTGCCGGTCTCGGCGATGGCCCAGAGCGGGCCAGGATATACCCCTCAGGGGATGTCACATACGCCCCAATATCAGCAACAGCAGCGACCGGCAATGCAATCGCCGATCCAGCAAGTTCAGAATTCTCCGCAATCGGCGCGGCAGATTCATCAGTTGATCGAAGACATGCCGCAGTCGGTCGACGAACTGGAAATTATCCAGCGACGCAGCCAACTGATCGTCTTTCGGGCCAACGTGACACGCGTTGGTATCGCCGATCCCTCGGTGATTGAAATGGTTCAATACAGCCCCAGGGAATTTGCGATCGTAGGACTCGGCCTGGGTTCGACGACGCTGACATTGTGGTTTGAAGACCGCACCGAGCCATTGATCTACACTGTCAAGACGATTCGCGATCCGAATTACGATTCTCAACGCAAACTCGACTATGGCAAGCTGGAAAAGAAGCTGGCTCTGCTCTTTCCGAACAGCAAAGTCAATCTGATCCCGATGTCGTTCAAAATCATCGTACAAGGTCAGGCACGCGATGCGAACGAGGCAGCACATATCCTCGCCCTGGTTCGCGGTGAGATCATCAATCAGGAAGGTTCGCTCTTCGGTCCGCAGGGCCTCGGTGCTGGCGGAGGTATAGGAGGAGCAACTTCAGGAGGTTACCCAATTGGTACGACCTCTTTAACTGCTGGGGGGGGCGGAGGATTTCAGGGTGTGGGCGGTTTTGCCGGCGGGCTCGGTGGAGGACTGAACGCTTTCGATCTTGCGGCATCATTCATCGTCAACCGGTTGCAAGTGCCTGGCGAGTTCCAGATCACAATGCGAATTCGGGTCGCAGAATTGAATCGTACATCGGCCGACAATGCCGGAGTGAATTTGAACGTCTTGTTTAGCAATGCGCGACACACGGTCCAGTCGACTCTGATTCCTGTTGTAACGGGAACGGCAGGGACGTTAAGTGGCACGTTCGAACGAGGAGAAATCGGCGTGGTGCTCGACTGGTTGTGTTCCAACGGGACCGCGAAAATACTCGCAGAACCGTCGGCAACGGTCCTCAGCGGTCGCAACGTGCAATTGCTGTCGGGTGGTGAATTCGCCGTTCCTACCGTCGTCGGACTGAACGGAGCGGCAGGTACGACGACGTCGTTCCGCGGATTCGGAATGTCGCTGCTGGCGACCCCGACGATCATCGATCGAGACAACATTCGAATTGGCGTGATCGCCGAATACAGCAATATCGACAACAACAACGTCGTCAGCGGTATTCCCGGCCTGAATACTCGTCGCATCTCGACAGTCGTAGAAATGCGGGAAGGTCAGACAATGGCTCTTGCCGGACTTCTGTCGAATCGTACAAAAGTGAATGTCCAGCGCATCCCGTTGCTGGGAGACATCCCGCACATCGGACCACTGTTCTTTAGTGCAAAGCAGATGACTCAGGAAGAGAACGAACTTCTGATTCTGATTACTCCGGAACTCGTCCGACCTTACGATGCACATGAAGTTGGTCCGGTCCCCGGATGGGACGTGACCAAACCGTCTCACGAGGATTTCTGGAAACGGAATATGACGGAAGGTGCTCCGGATACCGGATACTACCATTCGGCCCCTTACGGCAGCGGAACCACCGGAACGAATGTCGACTACCAGCACTTCAACCCGGGACCGGCCGCTTCGATGTACTCGCCCGGGCCGACGAATCCTGGTTCCGGAGCGGGACAGTATCAGTCGGCCCCCCCCTATGGCGGCGTGCAGCACCAGAACGGACCACCGCAAATGAATGGCAGCTCGCAGAACCGACAACTTTATTCGGTACCACAAGCATCCTCCCAACGAC
>JANXOO010000933.1 GCA_025353525.1 Schlesneria sp.
ACGCAACTCGGCGTATCGCGCGAGTCGCCCAACGTACCGTTGAGCCGTTTCAACAAACCACTTTGAAGAAGTCGCAGGGATCCAAATGTCGAATGTGGGATTCGGAATCGTCGGTTGTGGCATGATCGCCAGTTTTCATGCTGAAGCAATCAAGCGGCTTAAAGGAACAAAACTGGTCGCCTGCTTCGATCACAAGATTGCCAATGCCAATGCATTTGCAGACCGGAACCCGGGCGCCACTGCATACGCCGACATGGATCAGATGCTCGCCAACCCTGCGGTAAATATTGTCACGATCTGCACCCCAAGCGGTGCGCATATGGAACCCGCCATCAAGGCGGCCCAGGCAAAAAAGCATGTCGTCGTTGAGAAGCCGATGGAGATTTCGCTTAAACGTTGCGATGCAATTCTTGATGCCTGCAAGCGAAATGGAGTGTTGTTGTGCCCGATTTTTCAGTCGCGGTTCAGCCCTGCGAACATCGCACTCAAGGAAGCGATCATTGAAGGACGATTCGGTAAGCTGACACTCGCCGACACATTCGTCAAGTGGTGGCGCTCGCAACAATATTACGATGGTCCACAGCCAAAAGGTGCAAAATCACCGGTGAAAACGGGGTGGCGGGGGACCTGGAATCTGGACGGCGGCGGAGCCTTTATGAATCAGGCGATTCACAACGTCGATCTGCTGTATTGGCTGATGGGCGATGTCGCCGAAGTGGGTGCTGTCACTGCGACGCTGGGTCACGACCGGATCGAAGTCGAAGACATCGGTGTTGCGGCGGTCAAATTCAGGAATGGTGCCGTCGGAACGATTACTGCCAGTACTGCTGTTTGGCCAGGTCTGCTGAAAAAGACCGAAATCCACGGTACGACCGGTTCGGCCATCGTCGAGCAGGACCAGGTACTGCTTTGGCATTTTGAAAAGTCGAAACCGAAAGATCGCGCCGTTGTCGACAAGCTCATGAATCAGGACGAAAGTTCCGGTGGAGCCAGCGACCCCAAAACGATCAGTTGTGCCGGTCATACGGAACAACTAAGGGACTTTATTAAAGCGATTCAAATCGGGAAAAAACCGAAAATCACAGGAGACGAAGGCCGGAAGGCGGTCGAAATCGTACTCGCCATTTATCAGTCGGCCCGGACGGGCAAGCGAGTGACGCTACCGCTGACCAAAGATCCGAAGCTTAACGTTCGAGCGACCTGACGACTTTGATGACCCCTTCGACGACCAGGTCTTCGATATCTGATGCCCATCGTTCGGTGGGCAGGCCATACACCATCATCGAACTCTGCCCTTCATAACCTCCTTCGAGCAAAACACGTTTTGACGGGATATAGGCCATGACATCATTGGCGTAAGCGTTGATCCAGGTCCCTTCGCCCAGTTCGGCTTTCAGACGCAGCGAATAATCGACGACGACTTCGCCCCCCAGTGCGAT
>JANXOO010000937.1 GCA_025353525.1 Schlesneria sp.
ATTCATTGACGTGCTTGATCTTGCGTCGCTTCTCGACGGGGTCAATTCCGGTCAGCGGATAGGCGCTGAGAATCTGGTTGATCCGCATTTCGACATTTGTCAATTGCGGACCTTCGTCCGGAGCTACGAATGTGATCGCCGCGCCGTGCCCTTCGGTGGACGAGAGGCGGCCGGTCCGACCGATTCGATGGACGTAGTCGTCGCAGTCTTCGGGAATATCGTAATTGATGATATGCGAAATCCCGCTGACATCGATGCCACGTCCCATGACATCAGTCGCGATCAACAGACGAATCTGCCCGTCGCGAAATTGACGCATGACCCGGTCACGAGCACTTTGGGCGAGGTCACCGTGGATGAATTCCATCTTTTTCAAACGGCCCGCAAACCGCCGATGTACTTCTTCGGCACCACGCTTTGTTCGAGTAAAGACGATTGCCTGCTGTGGTCGTTCCTGAACCAGCAGCCTGACAAGCGTTCCGAACTTTCGATGATGGTCGACCGTGATATAATACTGGTCGATCGTGTCATGCGCGACATTCGCTGTTGACACGTCAATCCGAAGGGGGTCTCGCATATACCGTCGGGCGAGTCGTTCGACGGGCGGCGGAAGCGTCGCGGACAGAAGCAGAGTCTGCCGGCTGTCGGGACACTGTCGCAGGATTTTTTCAATATCCGGGCGAAAACCGATATCGAGCATTCGGTCGGCTTCGTCGAGCACTACGATTTTCAGGTTGGGCAACTTCAACAGATGGCGGCCCATCAAATCAATCACCCGACCGGGTGTCCCGATGACCACCTGGGCTCCATCCTCTAATCGTTGAATTTGCTGGCGGATCGGGCGACCTCCGACACAGCAGGCGGTCGTGACTTCGCATTTGAAGGCGAGTCGCTCGACCTCGTCGGCCACCTGTTGACTGAGTTCCCTCGTGGGTGTCAGTACAAGTGCCTGAGTACGCGAATCCTGCAGGTCGATCAGATCAAGAATCGGCAGCACGAACGCAGCAGTCTTGCCGGTGCCGGTGCGAGCCTGGCCAATACAATCGCGGCCGGACAGCGCGATAGGAATAAATTCCGCTTGAATGGGACTCGGTTCGGTAAAGCCGGCTCTCTTGATGGAGAACAACGAATCCGGACTGAGCCCCAGATTATCAAACCGGGAGGGAGCCTGCTCCATAACTGCGATCTACCGATCAATTCCTTTCCCTGAACAACTGCCGCAGCGTGTGTCATCCACGCCAACCAGCCACCAACCACCATTCGGCAGGGGACCGCTGCAACCTCTGAATATCAGGGGACAAGTCAGGGCAATTAATGCGCCAAGGTTCCCCATCTCGCGATTACATTCTGATTGACAACAGAGTAATTCGCACCGGGACGCAGGTCAATCGACGGGAGGCGATTTGATGATTTCCAACGGAAATATCCGGTGATGTTCATGGATGGAAGGCCGTCGCTCTATGGATCCACCACTATGAATTTCCGAATTTCCTCTGCAAAAAAAAACTCTTGCATTTCCGTTGTTTTGCGATCTGGCGTAGACAACTGCACTTTTTTTTCGCATCATCAACGGTGGATGGAAAATGCAATCCCATCCGGGTAGCGGCCAAAATTCATATCTGGAAATCGCTGTTGTGGAAGGTAAGTTTCAGGGATCGATTGACTGGATTTAGCGAATTATTCACGAATCGTTCGCACGAACTTCCTGTGACTTTGGTTTCATATCTGTGAAGGATCCATTCGGATCATTGTCAGTTTTACGTTCTTTCTTGTTTAACGAAGGGGTTTGCTATGATGAGACAGACTGGTCCGTTGCGTAAACGTGGATTTACGCTGATCGAGTTGCTGGTGGTGATCGCGATCATCGCCGTCCTGATTGCCCTCTTGTTACCGGCAGTGCAGCAGGCCCGAGAAGCGGCCCGCCGAACGCAGTGCAAAAACAACCTGAAACAAATGGGTCTCGGGCTTCACAATTACCACGATGTGTTTAATCGGTTTCCGTTGCCAGGGCTCTTTAACGTTGCTCCAGGATTCGGAAATGGCATCGGCGGGACACTGACCTCCAACGTCTGGTCGCTCGCGATTCTTCCCTACCTGGATCAGGCGCCACTCTATAATCTGTACGACTTCAATCACTCGTGCTGGGAACCTGCTAACGCGACCGCCGTGTCGGCCAAACTGACCGCCTATGTTTGCCCGTCTGCTCCCCGATCCGGTGGCGTTTCGTACACGCTTCCACCCGCCGCACTCGGCGGTGCTGTCACCGCACCGCTTGTACTCACCAACGCTGGAGCATGTGACTATGTGGCGACAACTCGAGTCAAACCGGCGTTCCTGAACAACGCCTACAACGTCTCGACGTACACGAAAGACCTCGAAGGCTGGGGCAAAGGCGGGGTCCTTTCACCAGTTCCGGCGCTCGCAGGTTCACAGACTATCCCCATCGGCGGACGACTTGCGGATATCACCGACGGCACATCGAACACAGTTTTGGTGGGAGAAATGGCGGGCCGCAATGCCGTCTACAACACCGGTAATAAGCTTGTTACTCCAGCGAGTGCAACGGACGAAGCAGCGTTCCAGACGTTTGCAGGCGGCGGAGCGTGGGCCGATCCATTCAATGGTGTCTGGGAACTTTCGGGACGAAACTATGACGGCAGCGGAACTCAGGGGCCATGCGCTATCAATTGCTCCAATGCCAAAACGACTCCGTCAAATCTCTTCCAAAATGCAGCAGGACTCTATTCATGGCACGTGGGTGGTGCTCACGTTTTGATGGGTGACGGTTCTGTCCGTTTTGTCGGTCAGAATATCTCGGGGATTATTTTCGCGTCACTCATTTCGAGTTCTGGCGGCGAAACCATTGGAGAATTCTGATCGCCGTTGATCGGCTTATCAAACAGATGCGAACCATCCGGTTCGCATCTGTTTTTTTCTACATCTCCTCTAAAGGAATTGATATGTCGTTTCGTATAGGATCATGCGTATGCATTGCACTGACATTGATCGTTGCCGGTTGCTCGAAGCCGACTCGCGGTGGCTTACGCGAGAAAACGTTCCCGCTGACTGGCTTGATTGAAGTCGATGGAACCCCGGCAGAAGGGGTCGAAGTGCAGTGCAATCCCGATCCTGGGAACAAGGCCGTCAAGTATCCTGTGAGTGCCACGACCGACAAGGACGGTAGGTTCACAGTAGCGACTTATCAGAAAGGCGATGGACTTCCCGCCGGAAAATATGTTATGACATTTTCTTGGATGGAACCTGGATTGTCGCCTAAAGACAGGTTGAAAGGGGCTTACACGGATCCCAAAAAATCAAAACACTCTGTCACCATCACCGAAGGCGAAAAGACGGAAGTCGAAGACATAGCGCTGTCGACGAAGCCATCAAAATAAGCCCAAAACGCCCAACGCTTTGCTCGCCACATTTTTAGTCGAGTCTGCAAGGTGATTCGATGCCAAACCCGGTTGTCCTTCAAAAACTGTTGCCACTGGCCGGATTGTGCTCGTATGACGAGGCACAGCGAACGGCGTTGTCGGTTGAAGAATGCGTCGACTGGATGAAGCGGCACCATTATGTGCTGGTTCGGTTGCACGAGATTTTTACCGCACGTATTACGGCCGAACCTGTCTTTGAACTCAAGACGGCATTCAGCCTGCATTCGTATCTCTGTGCAGAACACGCCTCAGCATTTCGAAAACGTGTCAGCGAATTGCGAGAACCGCCGCTCGGTTTGGATGCCGTCCCGCATGCCGCGTTAAAAATGCTGTGCGATGAAGTCCTCGGTTCGCCGACCCATGTTGAACTCGTACTCGGGTTATACGAAGTGGTCATTCCTGCTTTGATTAATTCGTTAAAGCATTACATGGCCACAACGAATCTGCTGGCTGATTCACCGTCCGTCCGCATCTCGCGATTCTGTCTGCTTGAAATCGAGGATCTTTCAAGTTTCGGTCGTCAGGCCGTTCAGTCACTCGTCGATTCAGAATCCCGCGAACGGCTCGTTTCGTGGCATGGATTGTTGAACGAATGTCTCGTTGAATCAAACGGGATCTCGGGACGAACATCATTTGCTGCTCATGCGCCGTTACCTGTAAGAGAGGAATCGGACAATGGATATTCGTCGCACGTAAAAATGGCAGACGGAGTGGCAAGATCCTCCGTGACCGAGCGACGTTTATTTTCGGCAACTCCTTTTCAATACGACCCCGTCCCGCGGCGCGATGACCGGTTCCAGGATTCGTTCAATGCAGGTGTCAACCCTGAGGCGTTTCTCTACGACGACCGGTTCTCGGCACGCGACAAAACTTTGATGATGTTTTACAAACGACTTCGGGAGATCGATGTTCCCGAGATGATGGCGAGTATCCTGCATCAGACGCGCGGCAAGCCCTGGAAGTACTACTGCGACATGTCACGGCAGCTTTGGGACGAAGCACGACATGCGATGCTGGGTGAAGTCGGATTTATGCATCTGGGTATCGATTGGTCCCGGATTCCGGTCAATTTCACGTGGTCCAGAAACTTGAATACGCAGCTCAAACCGTGGGAAAGGCACGCGGTACTGTTCTTTATCGAACA
>JANXOO010000965.1 GCA_025353525.1 Schlesneria sp.
ACAAAACCTTCTTGAATAAAACCAACGCAACAGCAATTCTCTATTGAAACTCCTCTCTTAGTCCCGGAATCATCAAAACGCCGCAATCTCAAGTGGTTCGACCACCAGGTGTCCTGAAAGCGTGACAGACTGCACCCATCCGAAATAAAGCGAAAGACGTTGAACGAAATGCCGGAATCGACTCCGCCACTCACATTTTCCGCCGACAGCATCGTGGACACGGTGCGGGAGCCGATGCTCGTCTTGAGCGCCGATCTCGTGGTGCGGCGGGCCAACCGTTCGTTCTACCGCACCTTCGCCGTAACGCCGGAGAAGACTATCGAGCGCCGTGTCTACGACCTGGGCGATGGGCAGTGGAACATTCCCGGGCTCCGCACCCTTCTCGAAGAGCTTCTGCCGCAGAACACGACCTTTGACGATTACGAGGTCACGCACGATTTCCCGTCGATCGGTCGCCGGGTAATGATCGTCAATGCCCGTCGTCTCTATCGAGAGCCGAACAACACGCAATTCATTCTGCTGGCAATTGAAGACATCACCGAGCGGAAACGGATGGAAGAATCCCTGGCGATCGCTGCGGAGTGGCAGCGCGTCACACTCCGCAGCATTGGGGACGCCGTCATTGCGACCGACAATGCCGGCCGGGTGACATTTATGAACCCCGTCGCTGTCGCGATGACCGGTTGGCCGCAGAATGAAGCTGCGGGTAAGCCACTGGATGAGGTGTTCCGCATCGTCAACGAGGAAACACGCCACACGGTCGAAAACCCGGTCACGAAGGCCCTGCGGGAAGGAGCAATAGTTGCCCTCGCGAATCATACTCTGCTCATTTGCAAGGACGGGGCAGAACGGGCCATCGACGACAGCGCCGCCCCGATTCGAGACGCCAGCGGGAGCATTATCGGGGTCGTACTCGTCTTCCACGATATTGCCGAACGCCGACAGCTTGAGCGTGCGGCTCAGGACGCCCTGGAATACGCCGAGAACATTGTTGAGACGGTACGCGAACCGATACTCGTCCTGGACGGCGAGTTGCGGGTACGAACGGCCAACCGTTCTTTCTACCGCACGTTCGGGGTGATCGAAGGCGAAACGGAGGGGCGGTTGCTGTACGACCTGGGCAATCGCCAATGGGACATCCCGGCGTTCCGCAAGCTGCTCGAAGAGATTTTGCCGCAGCAGTCTTCGTTCAACGACTACGAAGTCACCCATGAGTTCGAGTCCATCGGACGGCGAGTCATGTTGCTCAACGCCAGGCGAGTGCAGCTGGGCCATGAGTTTATTCTGCTCGCTATCGAGGACATCACCGACCGCAGGCGGTTGGAAGACGAGCGGCGGGAACTGGAAACCCGCTTCACTTCGCTGGTCAAGAATATCCGCGACCATTCGATCTTCACGCTCGATCCGCAGGGCCACATCACGAGTTGGAATCATGAGGCCGAACGCATTCTAGGATTCGGCGAGACCGAAGCCATTGGCCAGCACTTCTCGATTATCTTCACCCCGGAGGACCAACAGGCCGGAGTTCCCGCCCTGGAACTCGCCACTGCGAGTAAGGATGGCCGGGCCGAGGACGAACGATGGCACATGCGGAAAAACGGCGAGCGATTCTGGGCGCTGGGGATTGTCACGCCGACACAGGACGCTGCCGGGGCGCACACCGGCTACTCGAAAATCCTCCGAGACATGACCGACCGCAAACAGGCCGAAGAACAATCGCAGCACATCCATGCCCGGCAGACTTTTCTGGTCACACTGGCAGACGCAATCCGGCCACTTTTAGATCCTGTTGCCGTGCAGGCCGAGGCGAGCCGCTTGCTCGGGGAATACTTGGGAGCCAACCGAGTCCTCTACTTCGAGATCTGCGGCAACGATTACGTCGTCGAGCAGGATTACACTGCGAGAGTCCAGCCGCTCGCCGGTCGCTATCCAGTCGCGTCATTCGGGGATCGCCTGCTCGCCTCGCTGCTCGCCGGTCGAACCATCGTCGAGACAGACGCCACGACGGAGCCGACCCGGTCGCCCGATGAATGCGCCGCATTTGAAGGCATTCAGGTGCGCGGCCATGTGGACGTGCCGCTCGTTAAGGAAGGACGGTTCGTCGCGGGCATGGCCGTGCATGTTTCGGCGGCACGGGTTTGGACCGGCGAGGAAGTCGCATTGGTCGAGGACGTGGCCGAGCGGACCTGGGCGGCCGTCGAACAGACCCGGGCCGAGACGGCGGTGCGACTCAGCGAGCTGAAGTTCCGCACCCTGTTCGATTCGATGGACGAAGGGTACTGCGTGATCGAGATGATCTTCGACCCTGCCGAGAACGGACGCGCCATTGACTACCGCTTTTTGGAAGTGAACCCGGCGTTTGAAGTTCATACGGGAGTGGGGAACGCGGTTGGGCGACGGGCACTGGAGTTGGTGCCGAGCATTGAGGAACAATTCCTGGCGAACTACGGCAAAGTGGCCCTTACGGGCCAACCAATCCGGTTCACCGGCGAGTTTAAGACCCTGGAGCGCTGGTTCGACGTGTATGCCTTCCGGGTGAGTTGGCCCAACAACCGCAACGTCGCCGTCGTGTTCACCGACATAACCCGGAAAATGCGGGTTGCGGTAGAACGAGAGGCCACGCAGAAGACGCTCGCCACTCTGGTCGAGCAATGCCCGTTCGGCATCTATATCGTAGACGACGACTTCCGCATCGCTAGCATTAATAAGGAGTCGCAGACCGGGGCGTTCGCGAATGTACGACCGGTCATCGGTCGCCCGTTCGACGAGGCCATGCGTGTCCTGTGGCCGGAGCCGGTCGCCATCGAGGTCATCGACAACTTCCGCCGCACGCTCGACACGGGCGAGCCGTACTT
>JANXOO010000977.1 GCA_025353525.1 Schlesneria sp.
CAACCCATCAAGTTCGTTCTGAAGTGGAGATCACACCAAACCCTCGCTTTCTGGGTTCGGGAATGACCGACGCGAGCGGTTTTTTCACGATCTATTTCGATCGGCGGCCCATCGCAGGCGAGCCGCCGGCTGTACTGAGCTTAAGAGTTTTTGAGCCGGATCAGCCACTTTCGGAGCCCGGCGGTATTCGCCGGTATCTTACCGCGCAGCAGCCGGTACCACTTTCGTTGGAACAGCCCCCTCAATCGGATGATGGTGATCCTGATATTGCCATCGGAACGATCCCGCTGGATTTCTATGACTACGATCCTGCTTGGCAGTTTCCCTACACGGTGCCAGCGTCGATTCGAATCGGCTTCAGCACATTGCAAGCGTCCCGGTATGCGGTGGCGCAAGCGTCCGCGACGTCCATCGGGTTGCGATTGGTCGGCCGTGCGCAAAGCAGCCCCGAAGGAATTGGAATCTCAGAGATCCAAGCCGCGTTTCCGAAAAACGAAACAATTCGAATGGAGGAACATGTTCCCGGTTCGAGTCGCTCGGACGCATTTTTCGCGAGTCGCCTGTTGAACTGTTTCTTCGCGCCGCTGTTCCGAAAATGCACCGAGAATCCGTTGTATTACAAGCTCGAGTACAATTGGAGTTCGTTCACTCGCCGTCCGGATCTGACGCTTTTTAGTTTTCGCACGCGATTTCAAGTCGTCGGCAACGAGCTCATGCCAGTGGATATCTCGATCGGGCTGAATAACCAGGACAATCCTGCACTATTTACGACATTCACGAGTGGGCAGGCGCAATGGGAAGAGGCGAAGCGACTTGTCCGCGCACACCATCATAACGTCATTGCGCAATTCCAGGGTCATCTGGCCATAGTGCATTTCAATCTCGAACAATACGTCATCGCCTTCATGCGATCGATCCGTCGTAATCCGATTCGCCATTTATTGTTTCCATTCCTGCGCGAAGTGATGGCGATCAATGCGAAAGGACGCGAAACACTTGTCGGCGGACAGGATATCACCGGCGAGATCGAACCCATGGCCGGGCCATCCTTAAAGGCCTGGATCGGCGACTCAATTGGTCGCCAAGACTGGAAAGCCTGGTCGCCCCGCCAACCACTTTGCGGAGCGCATACGTACGCGAACGCCGCCAACCTGTATTGGAGGATTGTGACCGACTTTGTGGAACAATTCTTCAAACGCTACTCGGCGGAAATCGTTAAACAGTGGCCCGAAATCAACAGTTTTTCAAAATTCCTCGTCGCGCATGCGGTCCCCTATGTCAGCGTAGGAATGGAGGAAACGAACGTCACCGGCGCATGGTACTGCACGAATGAAATTTCGACGCCCCGTCCCGCCGGACAGAAGGCGCTTTCCGAGCTCACAACGGTCGATGTCAACCCCAGCACGACCGAGATCGAGGATTTGAAACAGATCAGCCGCTATCTCATTTTTACTAGCACATTCTTGCACAGCTGGATTCACGCGTTTATGTCAACGGATCTTGGCGAGTTGCGGTATTCAGGAATCGTCAGAAACGGAGGAATGGGCCCCGAATCGGACGATTCGTTGATCGCGCCGCCGATCGAATCGATGTATGCCCTAGGTTCCACATTGACGCTCGCAAATATGAATTGCGGTTACATGCTTAAGAATGAAGGCGGCGACGCCCCCGCGGAGTTAACGGATCGACTTCGAGCAAACGCGGCCGCCTTCAAGTCGGTGGGATTTGATGTGAATATCCTCTGTTCCAGACTTAATACGTAAGGAAAGGCCAATTCGAATGCCAACCAAGACCTATACCTTTTCTGGTCTCATTGCGGACTCCACCGGGACTGTAAGCGGTACAACGACGGACAGCCAGCCGCTGAATCTGTATTTGCAAAGCGTAACGGTTCGTTCAAAAACCGGTTGTCACGGAAGAATTCACAGTGTCACTGCGTCCATTTCAGGCGGAGCTACATTCAACTTTAACGGTCAAATGACGGATTGTACGGACCTTGTCATTCAGTTGGGTGGAATTCTGCTCCCGTTTCTCACTCCGGCGACGATTGTGTTTCAAGTGCAGGGCTACAACCTGGGCGAGTCAGTCGATTTGGAAGGAATGCTGACGGCGAGCGTGTTTGCCGCTCAACCAGTGTTGTCTGGCGCAAACGGAATGGCCGCGCCGCCTCTTGCGCCACCGTCGATTCAGCCCACTTCCTGGATTGCGATGCCGAAAATGATTTCCAGCATGATTGACCGCCTGCCGATTGTCGGGAAGGGCGGGATGATCGATCTTTTTCGTCAGGGAGTTCAATCACTGGATGATTTGGTCAAAGAGATTCGCCGCAGTAACGATAGCCGGAACAAATAAGAATTCAGAAAGGGTTATTTCGCCGTCTTTTCATTCGGATTTCGACCTCAAAGGATGCACGATGGCTCCCGTCGTACAGGTTTTGC
>JANXOO010001037.1 GCA_025353525.1 Schlesneria sp.
GCCATACGTTGGCACCGGAGAGGGTGGCAATTGCTGACCCTGATTCTGCTGCTGCCCAGAATACTGCTGTTGCCCTGAATACTGCTGTTGTTGGGAGTACTGTTGTTGTTGGGTGTACTGTTGTTGTTGGGTGTACTGTTGTTGCCCAGAGTACTGCGGTTGCCCGGAGTACTGTTGTTGTCCGGAGTACTGCGGTTGCCCCGTGTACTGCTGTTGTTCTGAGTACTGCTGTTGTTCAAAACCGGGCCTCTGCGGCGAAGCTTGTTGACGGGACTGATTCGAGGGCTGTGAGGGACTCGACAACAACGTCGGATAGCGGACCGGTTGCACAGTATTGTCACGCATCATCGGGTTGTCACGCGTCATCGGGTTTTCGCCGGAATGCGATCCGCCAAAAGAACTGCCTGCGGTGAAATCCGGAGAGACGGGCTGGCCGGAATTCGGGAAAAACGGATTTCCCCGACTGTCAATGTCGTCCCGATTCTGGCTGCGGATGACCGGCTTTTCCTGTGTTTTGCTCTGGCGAATTAATTCTTCCGGATCGATTGCACCGGTCCAGACGGGATCCAGTCCAGGTGTTTTTTTGCTGCGGCGAATGATGTAGACGGCATTTTCCGCATCCAGACCAGGTAGCCCGTCACTGGCGATCAGGGCGTTCAGGACATCGTTGCTATAAGCAGGCAAGCTGACGACTTTTCCCGTCCCTCGCTTGGCGGTACCGATATTCAACAGATTGATGGCCGAATTGGCGAGCGGTTCATTCCGGGAATCCTGTCGGACGACGAGTACTTTCGTTTGGCGGGGTCTTTGCAAGCTGACAAGGATTCGCGATTCGTCCGCGTTGATCAGGTTTTTGCCCTTGGGACTTTTGTCATAGGCCGCGCGGATCGTGTCCTCTGTTTCGCGAATCGTCTTTCCACGAACGGACAATGATCCGACCATCGGCAATGAAATCGTTCCATCTTCGCGGACCGGGACGGGAACGCCTGCGGCCGGTTGGTAATCAGCATTCGGAGGGATCAATACCTGAGGATTTTCGTCTTTTTTCCCCAACACACTGCTGATGTATATCCCCAGCAAGTCTCCGGCGTCGACTCGATGAATGCGGTCCCAATCCTGACTGAGCAGTGACAGATCAATCGTTCGCTTGCCCGTGCGCTGAGGCAATTTCAACTCTTCGGGAACGTATCGCGCCGGAATCCCCTTCATGGGATGAAAGGCGGCACAACCCGTGAGCCAACCCAGCATCAGGGACAAGCCAATGGTGAGTCGTCGGAAGGAGACTTTTCCGTCTGACATATAACCCGATCCCGGCAATGCGATGAAAAACGAATGATCTTATGCGGAACAACGCGAGAGTTTGACTGTTAAGGGGGCGTTGTAACTCAGGCAGCAATCGGTTGCGAAGCAGATTTTTCTTCCCTTTGAAACGTTTTTCCATGAACAAATATTGCCGCATGTATTTATCGCAAATCACCTTGCGACACATGATACACGCAAAAACGTCGGCATTGCCGAATTCTGGAGCAGGAGAGATTTCCAGGAGAATTGCCGTCGTCCGGCATCTCTTGCCTGTGAAACTCGCTTTGAACCGATGGGGTGACGGTCGGATTGTTAACCGAGGTCGAAAAACAAAAGCATCGGGAAAAGAACGTTTCGAAGCGTCGGGAACGTCAGGCCCAAGGCCGCACCCCCGTCCGTTAAAGCCACGATGGGCGGGAGCCGACAAGTCCTGCAAAAAATTTAAGGCGATCCGTTGTTATGAAGAAGGGAATGAGCACTCGCATATCATACTCTGCAAATGTCTGCGCACTCAGGCGGCGACGCTTATGAAGCCTGATTCGATCAGCCTGGAGTCGACAAAATACGTGTGTCCGCCTTGTCCCTGATTTGCGATCAGGCGTACATCAGCTTAGGACCGGCGCATCATCTACTGTCGGAACCATTTTAGCTGAAACTGACCGGATCGCTCGGCGATATGCGGCAGAGAAATGCGAAGATGTTTTACCACAGAGTCACAGAGGCACAGAGAATGAAAGGAGAAGAGGCGCGTTGCGAGGACGCTCCGAGAGACTGACCGGGGTTTCTCGTTTCTTCGTTCGTGCATGGCATTTGTTGGGGAATCGTTTTTTTCTGTCTTGTCTTCTCTGTGCCTTGTGTTTCACTCTTTATACCACGCACGGTCTGGTTTGAGGCCATTGAAAAATCCAGCGACACCTGGAAACTGCCGTAGTCCGCTTCGAACGCGGAAGCGGACTCAAAAACGAAGCCTCAGTCCGGACCGCGAGCAGTATAATTCGTGTTCTTTGTGTTGAAGTCGGCGTTTGTTTCGGGATGAGGAATTCGTTATTGGTCTTTGTCATGTGGGGAGATACAGCGACGTGGCGGCTCGGTCGGAACCTCGCCCTCCCATGATGCGGCTTCGCCTTTTCTTGCTTGTCTTCTCTGTGTCTTTGTGCCTCTGTGGTTCACTTCCTCTTTCGACGATTCGCCTTGGAGAAATCCACTGGCATGTCAGCAACTTGCGACAATTGTTCATGCGCCGATCCTAACCGGGAAGATACGAGTTCCGCCGCGTTGATCGCCACACGTTGATTTTGGGTTTCGGAAGAGGGGCTAAGTTCAATTAACGGATTTGCAAGCGACAGACGGCGAACGATGATTGAGGAACGCCGAACGAGAAAGTCAACTTGTGATTCGGAAAATGGGAGAGGTCCAATAAAAGCGAATTCAAGACGCTTGGTGTGGGAACCTGACAGGAGAAGCATGGAATTCGAGAATATTGGACGTCTCCCCTTTTCTTCGCTCTTACATCAAACGGCAGCTCGCTATTCTTCGCCATCTTTTGGCTTGGGACTTTCTGTTGGTTTGTCGGCCATCAGTTTCTTGAATTCAGAATCGCCGCGCAATGCTTTGAAGTCGGGATCTTTGGCGGCCCATGCGAAATCTTCAAAGCCCTGACTGAATGAATCGGTCAAATCAGCAATCGCCTGCTTGCGATATTTCTCCATCACCTTATCCCGATCTGCCAGCTCAGTTTGCTTCTCTACTTGCTCCACCGCTCGTGAATAGGCGCATGCGGCGTTGTACTGAAACAGTCCCTTTGCCGATTTTTTGTTCGCTTCGCGATTGTCTTCCAGGTACTTGATTCCTTCCGCCAGTTGACCGTCGGCAATCCGGGCGATGGCAAGGCTGGTGACAAATTCGCTGAAAAACTGCGGTTCGTGCTTCAGTTCGAGAACTTTTTCAAAATCTTTTCGTGCGGCCCCGAATTTTTCCTGCTTCAACAGCAATTGTCCGCGACCGAGATACGCTTCCGGCAATTCGACATCCAGTTGAAGCGCCGTATTGAATGATTCCAGTGCCTCTTTGTCCTGTCGGCTGCGGCTGTAGTTTTCGCCCATGGCATAGTGCTGAAATCCGGGCGATCTCTGCCGCAACACCATCAGCGCTTGCGTCGCATAGTTCTTTTTGTTCTGATCGCCGGAATCGCGAGCCTTGATCAACGCCACCCGTGCCGCCGAAGTACCGAAGTTCGCCAGATTATTCATAATGTTGCCGAGCAGATGAATCGTTTTCTGCTTTTCCAGGGCAGTTATCAGCAGCGACTCACTTTCGGTGCTGCCGTCCTGTGACAGGGCTGTGGCCGCGATCGTGACAAGCTGATTGTCGTTTGTCACCAGGGCCTCGCCGCACAATTCGCGAAATTTCGGGTGCCGAAACTGCTTCAATCCCTGCAAGATCTGAACTCGTTCGTTGTTGTTCAGTGCGCTGTATTTTGCCACCAGTTTGTCGGCGACGTCGCCATCGCCCAGTTGCATTAACAAATTGATCGTCGCCGTTCGGTCATTATTCGTTTCGAGTTGCTTCAACAGCAATGGAATGGCTTTGACTTCCTTTGTACGTGCCAGCAACTGAATCACAGTCGCATCGGGCGGCCCCGCCTCCAGCGACTTCAATGCATAATCGATCGACAATGACTCGCTTTGTTGATCGCTGCGAAGTGAAAGGGTTCGGAATGCCTCGTCACGAATGACTTTATCCGGGGATTTCAGTGCGCGTTCCAATACCGCAACGAGTTGTGGATGTCCGACCTGAACCAGCGCCTTCAACGATTCGCCATCAATTCCGGTGGACGAATTCCAGACGAAATCAAACAGGGTCTCGGACCAGATCGGTCGAGGGTATTTTGCGAGAAGGCCGACAATCTTTTTACGTGACTCAGCATGCTCGTTTTTCAACAGTGCAAGTAACGCATCGTGAGCCGCTCCGAATCGTGATCCCGCAAGACTTTCAATCGCTGCGGATGAGAGCGGTTCAACATTTCGCTGGGCGTAGAACACCAGTTTTTCAATCGCCTGTGGCTCGCCAAAATGGCTGAGTGCCTGAAGAGCGGCCCTTTGGAGTTCCGGGTCGCGATCCTCGGCCCAGGCAAATATTTGTGGCAGTTGTTCGACATCCAGGCGGCCACCGCCGTATGCGAGCGCCGCAGCGCGAGTTAACGGATGTCCCTTGCGAATTTCTTCGAGTAATTCGTCGCGAGGTAGAGCAAGATATGCGGTTCTCAATGCCGCTCCAACCGAATCGGCAGCCGTCTTGTGGATTCGGACCTGACCGGTTGGCCTGAGCGCGTTCTGGAATCCGTTTTTCACCTGACCATCATCGCCCGCCGGAAATTCGGTCAGATGAAACTCGCGGATCGCTGCGGGAATGACCGGGAACATCGGATTCGCATTGGTATTTCCCGCATTCCCGGCGGCCGCCATTTGCAGCCAGTTCATTAATTGGGGATCAGGAGCCGTCGAGCCGTCAACCCATCTCAGGACGACTCTGGCGACTTTTTGTTCGACAAGTTTGTCGAGTGCATCGACGAGCGATCCCGCGTTGAACGAATTGATCGATCCGCCGATTGTGCAAAGGGCCAGTGCCTGTCGGGGTCCGATTCGCTCGACATCAAGGTTTAATTGCGACCGTTGCAACTCGTTGACGTCAATCGTCTTTGTGGTCTCTCCCAATTTCATTTTTATTTTGCATTTCGGGATGTTGGGCCCCAAAGGTAACTCGGGATAGACCAGCCACATTCCCGTCTGACCGCCCGCAGGCAATCGCCACTCTTTAGGAGGCTTCATGTCAGCCAGACGGTAGTGCTGCTTTCCGGACATGAATGAATTGTGCTGCAATTGCTGAGGAAAATCTTTCAACTTTCGTTCTTCCCCGTCAAGTTCAGCAATGACCTGATCGCGAAGAATAGTGAATGCCTGATTGCCGGTATTCGCCAGAATGACATGCAACACGAGAAACCGCGTTTGCCCCGTTGGTGCGTAAAGCAATCCGATATGAGCCACATCGAGCATCACCAACACCTGGGGGTCGCCGACTGCATCTGCTGCTGCAGGCGTCTTTTTCAATCGTTCAACTTCGGATTCCAGCTTGTTGATCCGTTCGATCAGTTTCTTGAGCGAATCCGGGTCTGTGGTTGTTTCGTTTTTTTGCGAGTCGTTCTGTGCCAAAATGTCGCTCGTCGGAAATCCGGCGAACCCGACGACG
>JANXOO010001036.1 GCA_025353525.1 Schlesneria sp.
CCAGCTTGGCGAGCCCGGCGGCCAGATTAACGCTGGTGGTCGTCTTGCCAACGCCGCCCTTCTGATTCATCACACAAATACTGCGCATCGGGTATCCTTTCCCGGACGATCGAAACTTTAAGTCGACAGAGTCTACTTCGCGAGCCAAAACGGGGAAAGACGGGTTTTTACGCACGTGGCACTGAACAATTCAGTACCAGGTTCGCTCGTTCCCGACATCCGTCGGCGAGAATGACTTCGGCATTAATCCGGTCGTTGTGAATGGCACGGTGACGACCTTCATCGAGGCTCGTCGCCAACCCCGTTTCGACGTGGCGAATTGCCAGCCGTTCGACCGCCAGATCCAGTTCGATATCGAGAAACACTCGAAGATCGAAAAACTGCTCCGCGTGCCACGACTTCATCAGAACATAGATTCCTTCCACAAAAATCATTGGAACGTCCGGCGTCACCTGCAAAGCATCGGGACGAGGGTCTTTTTCTGAATGGTCGAACGTTGGAAAAGAACCCGATCGGGTCTGATGGAGTTTGGCAAGGTCTCGTCGGAACGCATCCGCGTCGAAGGTGTGTAGCGCACCTCGTCGACGCATCCCTTCGCTATCGAGGCGATTTCGAGGCAAGTGGTAGCCATCCATCGACAGGATTGCGGCGTCGGGTCGTCGGGCGGCAAGTTCCCGGCACAACGTTGTCTTGCCACTGCCTGGCACGCCGGCAATACCGACAAGATACGAGGCTGGTGTCCGTTGCAACTCAGCAAAAACGCGGTCAGCGAGTTCACCAACATCAGGCATGGCGAATCCTGTCGAATAAAACGGCACCCAGGATGACAAGCCCCAGCACAACCTTTTGAGTGTAACTTTCAATATTGGTCAGGTTCATCCCGTTTTGAATGACCGCTATCGTAAATGCACCGGTCAATGTCCCGAACATCTTCCCTTCGCCTCCGCCAAGAGACGCTCCCCCGACAACCACGGCCGCGATGACGTACAACTCGTACATGTTGCCAAATGTGGCCGATCCGCTTTGCAGTTGTGATGCCAGAATGACGCCGCCAAGAGCCGCCAGGACGGCCGACGCAACGTAAGCGAACATCAGAACGCGTTCGACCGGTACGCCGGACAGTCTTGCCGCTTCCCGATTACCGCCAATGGCATACAAATAGCGTCCCAATCGCATGCGAGACATCATAACGTGCGCTAATCCATACAGGACCAGCATTAAAACAACCGCATTTGGTAACCCGAACAGGTCGGCACCCCGCCCCAGCCAGACAAACGAATCGGGGATTTCAAAAACTGTTTGACCTTTCGATACGAGGTACGCCAGTCCACTGCCGACAAGCATCATTGCGAGCGTTACGATAAATGGAGGAACGTCGAACCGGGTGATCATCGCACCTGAAAATGCGCCCACCAGGCCACACAGGGCAATTGCTGCCAGACAGCCGAAAATCATGCCGGTGGGCGACGCATTGGATCCCCCGGCCCCGTCGCGAATGAATTTCGCTGCCAGTACCGCTGACAGAGCAATGATGCTGC
>JANXOO010001050.1 GCA_025353525.1 Schlesneria sp.
CGAAGATGCCTACGATCCGACTCGTTCGGTCAGCGCATAAGTTTCAAGGACGAAATATCACTCTCTTGTAGAGTGTTGCGATTTCGAGTTGTCTCACTCCTTCGGGTACCAAAGCGAGACAACCTTTTTTCCGAACAGGTACCCAAAGTCCTTCCCTAAAGGAGCCACGGAATATGGCCACGAAAAAAGCTGCCCCTGCCAAGACTGTCAAAAAAGCCGCCAAGCCAGCCAAGTCGGCTAAGGCGAAGCCAGCCGCCAAGGCGAAAACCGCCGCGAAGAAGAAGTAAGCTTCTCGCACGGTATGCTACAACAATCCCAACAGGCCGGAACATTGTTCCGGCCTGTTGTGTTCTTTGGATTGTTCTGGAAGATGCAACGATCAATGTGATCAAATCGCACGTCACGGGGTTTTCAGAATGTCCGAATCATCCGCCACTCATGCCGCGTCGTTGGCCGAGAGATTTGCGCGCGAGGCCCCGAAACTCGAACTGACGCACCCCAAATATGTCACGGAATTCGTTTCGTATACCCTGCATTCGGCGTGTGACGCCGGGGCGAGTGACATCCATTTTGCCGTGGGTGAGGACGACGTTCAGGTCTTGTGGCGAATCGACGGTGTTTTGCAGTCGGTCGCGACCTGTCCCCGATCACTTGCACCGAACATCATCGCTCGTTTGAAGGTGATGGCGGAACTGCTTACCTATCGGACGGATGTTCCTCAGGAAGGTCGGATTCGGGAATCGTCGGCCAAAGTCGAAATGCGACTCAGCACGTTTCCGACACTTTACGGCGAGAAAGCAGTCGTCCGGCTATTCGCCAGTTCCGAACGCTATCGATGGCCCGCCGAACTCGGACTTCCCGAAGATGTTTTACCCGAGTTGCTTGGGCTGCTACACGAAACAGGCGGGGCGATCCTGATCACGGGTCCTGCAGGAAGCGGAAAGACGACCACCGCGTATGCCGCCCTGCGCGAATTGCAACGGGAGGCCGGAGTCGGCAAGAGCCTGGTTTCGCTCGAAGATCCGATTGAATCCGTTTTAAACGGGGTTTCACAGTCCCCGGTCAATCAGTCGGCAGGGTTCGACTATGCCACCGGCTTGCGATCGCTCATGCGTCAGGACCCTGACGTGATTCTCGTCGGCGAGATTCGAGATCGTGAAACGGCCGAAACGGTTTTTCAGGCCTGCCTGACAGGACACCTCGTCCTGTCGACATTTCATGCGGGCAGTTCTGCGGAAGCGATCAGCCGATTGGGCGATATGGGGATCGAACCTTACCTGCTTCGCACCGGTTTGCGAGCGATCGTCTGCCAACGACTCTTTCGGCATCTGTGCGACTGTGCGGTATGGAGCACAGATGTCGAAGCCAAATTCGGCTTCGACGTTCCGCGAGTCCGCGTTCCCGCAGGTTGTGATCGTTGTGCGGGAACGGGCTATCGCGGACGACTTCTGTTGGCGGAGCTGTTACGACCGGAATTGAAAAATGTTGGTCGAGCGATTCTCGAAAGGGAAGACGCCGGAAAGATTCAGATCGTCGCGGTGGAAAGCGGGTTCGTCAGCATCGCTCAACGAGCCAAAACGGCGATCGCAGAAGGGCGGACCAGTGCCATCGAAGTCCGACGGATATTGGGTTTTCGACCAACGTGAAACGAGCGGACACAACGGGCAAACCCCGATCATGCGATGGGACGAATTCAGGATTCTCTCTGGTCGCCTGTTGCATGAGTTCCCGTGCCGATATGATTCCGCTCGCGGTCCTGTTTGAG
>JANXOO010001061.1 GCA_025353525.1 Schlesneria sp.
TGACGTTGAATTTGTTCGGTCCCGCACCGCCGATGCTTCCCTGGAAATGGCATTCGACACACGAAGTCGCGTTGAACACCGGACCCAAGCCGTCTCCGCCTCCTGCCAGTGAATCGTTTGCCGTCCATTTGTGTTCGAACAATTCGCGTCCCTGCGACAGTCGCAATTCATCAGGGCGGCTTAACCGGGCCGCCACGGTACGTTCGGCAAACCAGACAACACCCAAACCAAGCACCACTGCACTGAAACGGATCAAATTCTTTCGACGAGACGCAACCTGTGAGCGGGACATGAGAAGCCTCCTGAAGGGAGAGACCAATGGTTCGGGAATCGAACCGGCCAGAATCAACAAAAGACAGAATAGCTGAAGTTCATCCGGATTGCAACAGGTGACGTACTGGTTTTATTGCAAACGGACCATACTGATAGCAGGAGTCGATTCTTCATGCGTCATTTTTTCCTGACTCTGCCGTCGTTGTTTCAGGTATTTCTTTGTGCCATGTCGTTTGGCCTGCCGCTGCACGGAAGGGTTGACGCCGTTGCGAACGATACTGTCGAGAGTGACGACGGATGGCCGCAATGGCGGGGGCCGCTGGGAACAGGTGCGGCACCGAATTCCGATCCGCCGGTTGAATGGAGCGAATCAAAAAACATTCGCTGGAAAGTGGCACTGCCTGGCAAAGGACATTCAACACCCATCGTCCGAGGGCATCGAATCTTCCTGACCACAGCGATTCCGTACGGAGAAACGCTGCCGCCGAAACACAGCACGGCCAAGGGGACTCATGACGGTGTGCCCGTCACGCAGCGCCACGAGTTCGTTGTTCTGGCCGTCGACAGGAGAGACGGAAAGATCATCTGGCAAATGACGGTCCACAAGAAATTGCCGCATGAAGGAGGGCATGCGACGGGCAGCCTCGCATCGAATTCGCCGGTGACCGACGGTGAAAGGGTCTATGCGAGCTTTGGCTCGCACGGTTTGCACTGCCTCGACCTGCATGGCAATGTGGTTTGGCAGAAACAATTCGGCGAAATGCAGACCAAACACGGACATGGTGAGAGTGCCTCACCGGTGCTTTACGGCGACACACTGTTCATGAACCATGATCACGATGGGCCGTGTTTCATCGCAGCGTTTGATAAACGGACTGGCCAACAACGATGGAAAATTAAGCGGGATGAAGAGACATCCTGGTCATCGCCGATCGTTATCGAAAACGATGGTCAACCGATGCTGATTGTCGCCGGAACAAACCGTACGCGGGCGTACGACCCGTCAACAGGTCAAACGATATGGGAATGCGGTGGCCTTTCGTCAAACGTTGTTGCAACGCCTGTCGCCGCCGAAGGAATGCTCTTTGCCGGAAGCAGTTACGAGAAGAAAGCATTTCTTGCGATCCGGCTCGACCGGGCAAAGGGAGATATCACAGGGTCCGACCGGATCGCGTGGACGCGCAACCGGGGGACTCCATACGTTCCCTCGCCGCTGCTTTACGGCGAATCGCTCTATTTCCTGACGCACTATCAGGGGATTTTGTCGCGCGTCGATGCGGTCACCGGCACAGACAATCCCGGCCCGATTCGTCTGGGCGGAATCGGAAATATCTATGCTTCACCCGTCGCCGGAGGCGGTCGTATCTATGTGAGTGATCTCGATGGAAAGACAATCGTCGTTAGCCACTCAGATCGCCCCGAGGTTTTGGCACTCAACCGGCTGGACGATGAATTCGCAGCGTCGGCAGCGATCGTGGGAGGAGAATTGTTCCTGCGAGGCCACAAGCACCTGTATTGCATCGTCGACACGTCCGAACCACTCCCATGCGCAAGGAAACCGGATTAATTGAACAGCACCCGACGCCGTGTATAAGGATCGGCATATGAACAATTGTCGCAAGTTGCTGATATGCCAGTGGATTTCTTCAAGGCGAATCGTGGAAAAAGGAAGTGAACCACAGAGCGGCTGTGTTTCTTTTCAAGAGAAAAAGGGGTCGGAATCAGGAAATTGCGAGAGGTAATTGGGAATTCCAATTCTGTCCTGTTTTGAGCATTGCGTTAAGTATGACGAGGAGCTTTCTCATGC
>JANXOO010001071.1 GCA_025353525.1 Schlesneria sp.
CGGACTTGGACAAAACTACAATTTTCTCGTCGAACCGGGCAATGTCGTCGAGCCTCAGGCGTGGTTTGATCGGAATGCGTTTGTAAGTGGTTTCGTCGTCCGGGCGTTCTTTCAGGAGCCTCGCACATGACCGCAACAATCGTCGTCCGCGAACTCTACGACACGTTCGAACAGATTGGTGGCGTGTTGCCCGATTGCGAATCTCGGGTGCGAAATGCGGACTATTCAGCGACGTTGAGCGAGATGCTTCCAACAATCGCGGCTGGCGAAGTGTTGGCGTTTGCCAGCGAGACATTGCCGGGCGGCGAACAGTGGGCAACGCTCGCACCGTCAACCTTACGCCGAAAAGGCCACCGCAAGATTCTGTTCGAGACGGGCTCATTGAAAGAATCGCTGGTCAACATGGGTGGTTCAGGAAACATCAACGGAGTTGCCTCCCGGGGATTGGTGTTTGGGACGGAAATGGCATACGCGACGTTTCACCAGGCCGGGACATTGCGGATGCCAGTCCGGCCAGCGATCGGGGTATCCGAAGAAACCGTCGGCAAAATCGCGAACGCAATCGCCGATGCGACGGTCGAGAAAATGAAATGAACGCTTGGGATTACGACGTGTGGCGGCAACGATACCCCGCGCGGTCTGGTTTGAGGCCATTGAGAAATAAGGCGACATTTGGAAACTGCCGCAGTTCGCTTCGAACGCGGAAGAGGACTCACAAACGAAGCCTCAATCCGGACCGCGAGCACTATAAAAAGGAACAACGATGGACGCCTACGGGTGCAAAATTGATAGCCAGTTGTGTGCGGACAACCCGGAAGGGTTTGCTTCGCGTGTGATATGCGACGGGAAGGATTATGGACCATTCGCGACGATCCAGGAAGCCGTTGAGTGTGCCAGGAATTTGAGAATTCAGACACCGTCTTCGCCCGCTACACCTGCGGACGCAGCGACAACTCATTCCACAAAAGAACAACAACCGGCGAGCCCGGTTAGCGAGGAATCCGCACAATGACCGAAGCAATGGGCTACAAAAGCAGGATGACCATCGGCGGGACGGCCGTAGAATTCGTCTCGCACGATATCAAGGAAATGCGTGAAATCGTTGAGGATGACGGTCTGCGAGGAACGCGAACTCGGGCACTCGAACGAGTGAATCAGGGCAATATCAAGATTGCCGGCACAATCACTTTGCAGCCGACACCGGCTGAGATGTCGCTCGTCCTTCCGTTTGTACTGGCGTCGACCGGCACGGCTTTGACGGACGCAATGATCGACGTAACGATTGTCATCGACAACGGCACAAAAACCGAAACGCATCTCGGTCGGTTCACGTCGGCACACATCACAGGAGAACCCGGCAAGAAGATCAATCTCAAGCTGAACTTCGTTGGCAAGACACTGACTGTCAGCGCCGGAGGTTCGCTGTCGGCAGCCCCGGATATCACTGTCCGACCGTATATGTTTTACGACATGGGATCGGGCATTACGATCGGTGGCACGGCCTACGCCATCGACAAGTTCGACCTGGGGATCGACAACAAGATCGAGCCGACTTACATGATGGGTCAAACGGCCACGGACCTTGAACCGACTGATCGAGTTATCACGCTCGGGATTCAAACGAAGTACAACACCGCCGAACAGGCGTTGCTGACACTCGCTCAAGCCGGGCCAGTGATCTCGGCACCCTTGGCGGGATCGATCGCATTCACGAACGGGGCGAATTCGATGTCATTCACAATGGCGTCGCTCGTGGCGATGTCGGAAACAGTCACGATCCCGGGACGCAATCATCTACGGTTGCCATTGAATTACCACTGTTACGGCGTCTCGACTACGAAGGAACTCGTGACGACACTTGTGTGACGAGAGAGGAAGTGAACCACAGAGACACAGAGAAGACAAGCAAGAAAATGAGAATCCGCATTATGGGAGGGCGAGGCTCCGACCGAGCCGCCACGTCGCTGCGTCTGGCCACATGACAAAGGCCAATAACGAATTCCTCATCGCGAAACAAACGCCCGCTCCAACATAAAGAACACGAATTGAAGAGTGAACCACAGAGACACAGAGGCACAGAGAAGACAAACAAGAAACGGCGAATCCGCATTATGGGAGGGCGAGGCTCCGACCGAGCCGCCACGTCGCTGCGTCTGGCCACATGACAAAGACCAA
>JANXOO010001045.1 GCA_025353525.1 Schlesneria sp.
GAAAACTTCGACGCCAGCTCGCCAGGCTGCTGCGGTTCCTGAGGGATCTTTGAGAGCGATTTGAAGGCCGCGAACGAAATCGACTTGCTGTGACTCGAGGCCCAGCGAATGACCGGCAGCCGCAAGTCCCTCGGCGACCCGCCCTGCCAGAACATATTGCCCGACGTTCGCGGGGGTCTTCGTTCCGATGGCGGGTGCGGCAAGATCGGCGTCGCAGACGGATCGATCCAGGCTGTTCCAACCCCGGCAGGATATCGGTCGAACAGCATAAATGATGCACCGCCCGTGATCGAGGAGCGGACATGGGAGCCTCATCGTGCGGCGCGTTTGCTCGTCGATCCCGGCACTTTGTTCGATGTGGCGCTCGATGCGCACTTCAATTTCTTCGATACGGGAGGGTGAGAGTTGCTCATGAATGGCGGCGCTGGCGGCGATCACTTCCAGCGGCGTTGCGACGACGTGCAGGTAACAACACGCCGAACATCCCTCGCAGCAGGCGGGCCGCTGTGTGGCCGGGCCAAATTCAACGACCTCGCGCACAACCGAATCGGTCAATTGATGCGCGTTTTGAACGAGCTGCGAAAGCTGTTTTCCTTCCGGATCATTTTGAAGGTCCCTGAGTGCCGCGTTTCCTGTCGTGCGAAACACCATCTCGGACGCGGTTTGTAGCCATTCCAGGCCAGCAATGTCGCTCATCGAAGTCCTTTACGGGCAAAAGCATCCCGAACCCCGTCGCTTGCTTTAAACTCAGATCGACGTGGTCGCAAGTGAACTCGGAAAAGTGAGAATAATGCAGATGCCAGGTCCCGAAAACCCCGCCGGCCGGTTCAATGCATCAAAAGTGAATTATTTGAAAATCCGGAAAAATGTGGCCGGAGTCCGAAAGCGGCTATGATTTGGTCCTTTGCTGAAGTTACAATTTCGACTCGATATTATCCGAACTTCCGAAACAATTGCTGAACTCAATCCAATCGCGTTTATTGTCAAACGTCGTTCGATCGATGGCGGTGGAACCGTCTCGCTGCAATTCCAGAATTCCGTTCGGACCATTCGTTCCCCCACAGCACGCTTTTCGTGACCCACTGTTTTCTCTTCAGATCCTGAGGCGACTATGTTTTTTGACGGCTTCGAACTGTTTGGCAACCTAGGCTTCCTGGGGACTGTGGGAAATGACTCGAAGTTGCGCATTCGTCGCGATTTTCTGATTACGAATAGTCCGGCCGAAGTACTTGAAGTTCGCAGCATGTTGTCGGCTTCGGTACTGGCGTACCACAACGATCTGGTGAGCAGTGGCGTGAACGCCGCAGAGACCCAGTTAACACCGGCGAACGTCGGTTCGACCGCGTTCCAGAAACTGGGCGTCGCTCCGGTTGACGGCCAGGTCTACGCACAGCCGCTGTACGTTCCCGGGCTGAATATCACCGCTAACAACCAGGGGATTCACAACACCGTCTTTGTGGCGACACAGCATGACAGTGTGTACGCGATCGACAGTTCTGGCGGCAATATTCTGTGGCACGATTCGTTCCTCGATACGACCAACCCCAAGGTCAATCTCATCGGAGCGTCGTCGATCGTTCCGGTCACATCTGGTGATGTCGGTAGCGATGACATCAACCCCGAGATCGGGATCACGTCGACGCCGGTCATCGATTCTGCCAATGGCGTCATGTACATCGAAGCGAAGTCCAAACAGCTTGTTTCCGGCGATGTCAACAATCCACATTTCGTCCATATGCTCTACAAACTGGACATTGCATCGGGCAATATTCTTGCCAGTACTGTGATCGGCGATACGACTACGGGCAATGGTTTCGGATTCAGGACTGTCGATCAGGGAACGGGAACCGATCCTTATGTTCTGGGGACGGGGGATGGTGCGATTGTTGTCAACGGCGAGAGTCGGGTCTATTTCAATTCGTTACGCCAGATGGATCGACCGGGGCTGACGCTATGGCAGAATCACATCATCATCGGCTTCGCCAGCCATGGCGATAACGGTCCCTATCACGGTTGGGTGCTGATGTACGACGCGAACACACTGGGAATTCAGGGAGCGTTCAATACAACTCCGAACGGCGGCCTTGGTGGAATCTGGCAGGGTGGTGGCAGCATCACCATCGACGCTCAAGGTTATATGTATTTCGAAACCGGCAACGGAACACTCGATTCCAACAATGGCGTAGCGGAAACACCGGATGGCTTCCAGGGAAAATCAGACTACGGCGACGCATTCCTTAAAATCGGTCTCGATCCAAACAGTACTCAGGGGAACCAGGGAACGAACCAGAACGGTTGGGGTCTGAAGCTGTTCGACTATTTTTCTCCATTCAATAACCAGTCGCTCGATGCGGCCGACGCCGACCTCGGCTCGGGTGGCCCAACAATTCTGCCCGATTCAGCGGGCAATGCTTTTCATCCGCACTTGCTGGTCGGCGCTGGCAAGGAAGGCAAGCTGTATCTGATTGACCGCGACAATATGGGCAAATTCGATGTGAACACCGATCACGTCGTGCAAACGGTTGGTGGCGGAATTAATGGATCTCTGAATACCCCTGCGTTCTTTAACGGACGACTTTATTACTTTCCGGGATATTCCGGGCCGGGCCGAAGCTTTGCTCTCACTGACGCGACAATCGGCAATTATCAGCAAACACCCGATACAATCGGTTACCTGGATGGTACGCCGAGCATTTCGGCGAATGGTGTTTTGAACGGGATTGTCTGGGTCATCGACCGGGGCGCAAACCAGCTCAAGGCATACGATGCTTCTGACCTGACCAAAGAACTTTTTACGAGTGGTACGGCTCCCGGTGGCCGGGATCAAATGGGTCCCGTCGTCAAATTTACTGTTCCGACAGTTGCCGATGGTAAAGTGTTTGTGGGTGCCGACCACGAACTGGATATCTTCGGGATCCCCGCTCAAGTGACTTCGCCGCCAGCGGCTCCCGCAGGACTCATGCTCAAGGCACCCGCTTACAATCAGGTGATCCTGAGCTGGACTGACCTGTCAAGCAACGAAGACGCATTTTTGATTGAACGCTCGACGGACGGTATCAACTGGACACAAATCGGTGCTGTCGGAACCAACGTTGCCACGTTTACAGATACGAAAACGCAGGCGAGTGCGGCGTACTCGTATCGTGTCCGTTCCCACAATACGTTCAACACCAATTCGTTCTCGTCGTATATTACTGCCGGACCAATCACGACTCCGGCGGCACCGGTCTTCGGCAACGGAGATGGTCTCGTTGCCAGCTATTACAGTGGTACAACCGTCGGAGCCGACTTGCATTTGAAGGGAACAGCGGTATTAACGAGAACCGATCCGACGATCAATTCTGCGTCGATCTGGAATGCCGGT
>JANXOO010001107.1 GCA_025353525.1 Schlesneria sp.
CCGAGTATCCTTTCAACGACTCTGCTCGCCGTTTTGATATATGGTTATCTCCGGCTGCAGTTCAGCAGATTTGCCAGTTCCTCCGGATCCGTGGCGTTTCTGACGATGACACTGGTGATGGAATTTGGACGTTCCGCAGAGACCGAAGCCGTCTTCAGCTTGTTCGTCGCGTCATCGATGCTGTTATGGCATTGGGGCTGGATGAGGAAGTGGTCCGCGATGCAAATGTGGTCGATTGGCTATGCCTGCGCCGCGCTGGGTATGTTGACCAAAGGATTGCAGGCGCCACTCTATTTCGTCGGGGCGACGTTCCTGTTCCTCGTTGTAACGGGAAATTGGCGAGCTCTTTTGACGTGGAGTCACCTCGCTGGAATCCTGGTGTTTGTTGCCGTATTCGGAGCGTGGCAGGGTCCGTTCACCTGGCAACGCGGTCTCACAGACAGTTGGAACATTCATTTTGGTGATGTCGCTGGCCGATTCGTCGATCGCAGCTGGTCAATCTTCCTGGGGCACCTGGTTTCCTATCCATGCGAGTTACTGTTTGTGCGACTGATGCCGTGGTCGGTGCTGCTGCTGGCCTTCGGAAGCCGACGCGTGCGACATATGCCCGCAATGCAACGCGAGACGACTGTTTTCATGGCCATTTGCATCGCCTTCTCGTTCGTATCCGTCTGGCTCCCGCCAGGTTCGAAGGCTCGCTATTACATGCCGCTGTTTCCCTGTTTTGCCGCATTGATCGGAATCGCTATCGAACGCCTTGCGGATCTCAGGCGCAAGGCTATCCCGACGGTGCTGTGGTCGAACTATGTCCGTGCCATGGCGGGCGTGATGGTTGGATCGGCGGTCGTCGTTGTCACGGCGTCGGTAGCGGCCCCTCAGTCGCTCATTTCGTTGCCGAGCACCGGTGCTGTCGGATACGCGGCGGTATCGTTGTGCCTGGCATATGTCGCTACGACATCCCTGAAACGGACCAACGATTTCTTGCCGCAGGGCGACGTGACCGTTCACATGATGCAGCGTGGAGTTTTCTGTGTTGCGGCGTTTCTTGCTCTGGTTCAGATTTGCCTGGTCGTCACCGTACAGCAGCGACGTTGTGAAGACATCGCGGGACAGATTCAGGAGATTGAACGGCAGATTCCGGGCGATGCGCGACTGGTCAGTCTCGGCCCGGTTCACCATGCGTTCGCGTTTTTCTATCACGAGCCGATTCCGGTCGTCGCTTTGTCCGACCAGGACCATTTCGAGGATCTCGATTACTTTTGCCTGCATACCTATGGCTGCGACCCGCCCGAATTGCCGTTCGAGTGGACTCAGATGGCCCTGATTTCCTGCGATCGTTTCAAGGGTCGGACCATTCCGGTTGACCGTGTTTATGTCGGTCGCCGATCGACAATTCAGCAGGCGGGACACGCTGATTCGCAAATTCCCCGGATCGATTGAGGCAAACTCGGGGTTAGTCCCTTCACGTCCCCATTTGACGCGTCGTTGTTAAATCCTTTTTCGCGTAAAGCGATGAAACCGGAATTTCTTGAAGCTTGTTTGTTTGGGAAAAATCACGAATTGACAAGCAGTCCGGCATTTTATGAGGTACGACATCGTGCCAAAGTCATTTGGGAGTTTTTGCTGCGGGCTGGTGTTGGTGGTCATTTTTGGTATTTTGTGACCGTCGTGGCCGTCACGATGAAATTTGCAGCTTTTGAAAATCACGAAACACTGATCGCACAATGGACCAAATGCGGCGCGGAATGAGCCGCCTGTTGAAGGCCGCTTCTGCGGTCGATGCCGGAACATCTTTTGGTGTTTGGCGTTCCGATAGAAGTTTTTGCAAAAGCCACATTTCATGCCACGCGACGCAGACACTTGGGGCTGTAGCTCAACGGTCAGAGCAGAGGACTCATAATCCTTTGGTTCCGGGTTCGAATCCCGGTGGCCCCATTTCCACTTATGCCGTCATGTTTTTGAGTTGGTGCGGCGCGGCCTTTGCTCCGCTGTGCCATCGTCCCTTGCGGATCCGCATTCGCTCGTTTGTAACTCGTCCTGTAAGGAGACCGGCAGGAAAGGAAATACCAGTCGCTGAAAAAGGGGGACAGGCACCAGGAAGACCTGGAGCCAGTCCCCCTTTTTCAGCAGGTCGAATTTTCGCTGCCGGTCGCCTAAGTGTTCACCGCGACTCGGCAAATGTCGAGTCCCTTTGACGAACATGATACGGACGCCGGAGGCGATCAGCGACGGCTGGCAATGCGTGTGGCGGTGGGGGTTTTGTAATCACCAATTTGTGCTGAAGTCAGACTGACGACGTGACATGAGACTCACTTTCAAACTCGTCTGCGCACTGGTCATCATTGTCGTCACGATTCTGGGTGTCGATGCGTATTTGTCGGTGCAGCGGGAATCAGTGTTCTTGCGAACCGAATTGCAGCGAAAAGCCTATCGCATCGGAAACGCCATGAAGGAACTGGTGGCCGAAGTCTGGCGACGTGAGGGTTCTGAAAATGCCCTGGCTTTGATCGAAGCGGCGAACCAACGAGAACGTCT
>JANXOO010001166.1 GCA_025353525.1 Schlesneria sp.
CCCGTTTTTTCTTCGATCAGATGCGCCACAAGGCGACCGATTCCACCAAGTTGTTCGTGACCGAACGCGTCCAGCCTGGCGTCGCGTGTCACAACATCAGTACCACCGATCAGTTTGGCTCCTTCGCTGACGATGACCATCCCCCATTGCTTGCCCGCTTCGCGCCGCTTCTTGAGCATCGTACACATATCGTTGATATCGACGGGAATTTCAGGAAGCAAAACGTAGTCGGCACCAACAGCCATCGCGACTTCGCAGGCAATCCAGCCAGCGTGGCGGCCCATCGTTTCGACGACACCGATCCGGCGATGGGATTCGACTGTCGTGCGGACTCGTTCAACCGCTTCCATCGCGATATTGATGGCCGTATCGAAGCCGAATGTTACGTCAGTACAGCTCAGATCATTATCGATCGTTTTGGGGCAGCCCACGGTATTGAGCTTGTAGTCAGCATACAGTTTGCTTGCCACACCCAGCGTGTCGTCACCACCAATGGCGACCAGCGCATCCAGACCCAGATTCTTGTACGAATCGAGCAGCTTTGGAACGTCTCGTTCCTTGTCTTTATAGGGATTCGTGCGGGATGAACCGAGAATCGTCCCCCCCTTCCAGATGATGTCATCCGTGTTTTCGATCGTCAGAGGCATCGTGACGCCGTTGATCGCACCTTTCCAGCCGTCGATAAATCCAACGCACTCGCCGCCTGCGTTGTGGATCGAACGAACGACGCCACGGATCACGGGATTCAAACCGGGGCAATCACCTCCGCCTGTCAGTAGTCCAACCTTCATCTCTTTCACCTTTCGGTCAAATGGATCGTTTTAGTATGAAACGGAAATCGAAGTTCGCGGGAACTCATCGATTGAGTTTGTCAGATAAAAAATGTCGCTCGAAACGTCAGTCACAATTCGCCCGAAACGTTGGCAAGGGTGACGCCTCGACTGTCGGGCCAGCGTCGGACGCTATTTCGCGAGCAATTGCTGTTCGATGAACGTTGTGTCCATCTTCCCTTCCACGAAGGCTGTATGATTCAGAATTCGCTTGAGCAGCGGGATCGTGGTTTTAATTCCGTCGACGACGAATTCATCCAGGCAGCGTTTCATACACGCAATCGCTTCAGGCCGCGACGGCTTGTGTACGATCAGCTTTCCAATCATCGAATCGTAATACGGGCCGACGACATATCCTTCATGGATGTGTGAATCCCAGCGAACGCCGTGACCACCGGGAACTCGCAGTTTGGTAATCTTGCCTGGCGAAGGCCTGAAATCCAGATCAGGATCTTCGGCATTGATTCGCACTTCGATCGCCGAACCGTGGCAGGGAATGTTCCGTTGTTTCCACGGGAGCGGTTCGCCCGAGGCGACCTTGATTTGTTGCTGAATCAGGTCAATGCCGGTGACCATTTCGGTGACCGGATGTTCAACCTGGATCCGTGCATTGACTTCGATGAAGTAGAATTGATTATTCTTGTCAACGATGAATTCGACCGTTCCGGCGTTCGTGTAATTTGCCGTTTGAATCAGCCGTACTGCCGCTTTGCAGATATCCTCGCGAACCGATTGAGGCAGATTGGGGGCGGGTGATTCTTCGATCAGTTTCTGGTGCCGACGCTGTGATGAGCAATCGCGTTCCCACAGATGGACGACTTCGCCGTGCAGGTCGGCAATTATCTGAACTTCGACGTGACGGGGATTTTCGACGTATTTTTCGAGGTAGACACCCGCGTTATTGAATGCCTTTTCGGCTTCCATCGCGGCGGATTTCAATCCGGCCTTGAGCGAAATATCGTTGCGGGCGACTCGCATCCCCTTGCCGCCGCCACCCGCCGTCGCCTTGATCAGGACGGGGTATCCGATTTTCTCGGCGATAACGAGTGCTTCTTCTTCGCTTTTGATCAGGCCATCGCTGCCGGGGACCAGATTGACCTGAGCCTGTTTGGCCAGTTCTTTGGCCGAAACCTTGTCACCGAGTTTTGACATTGCGTCGACAGACGGGCCGATGAATTCGATTTTGCACTCGCGGCATACTTCCGCAAAGTGTTCGTTCTCGGACAGGAATCCGTAGCCGGGGTGAATCGCCTGAACATTGCCGACTTCGGCAGCGGCGATGATATTCTTGATGACCAGATAGCTTTGATTTGCCGCAGCGGGGCCGATACAGATTGATTCGTTGGCCGCCTTCAGATAGTCAGCCCCGCGGTCGGCGGCACTGCAAACGGCAACGGTTTCGATCCCCATCTCGCGACAGGCTCGGAAAATTCGCAGGGCGATCTCGCCGCGATTTGCAACCAGGATACGCTGAAACATGAAGCAGAACGATTCTGTGTTCGAAGACTCGATTTATCCGGCGCGTAACTCGGGAGTCGCACCCGAATGCACCGTTGACCAATCCTGATCAAACCGCGCGGCTCGATCGTTTTCACTTTTCAACTTTGATTTCGTCAACTCTGATACCGGAACAGCGGTGTATCGTATTCCACAGCGTCGCCGCTTTTGACGAGGATCGCCGTAATGGTGCCGCTGACACCGGCCTGAATCTGGTTAAACACCTTCATCTGTTCGATGGAACATACGACGGTTTCCGGAGTGACGACCGAACCGACGCTGACGAACGCCGGGTCCGTTGGTGCAGGTGCAGAGTAGAACGTTCCGATCGTCGGACTCTTGATCGTCAATCCGCCCGCGTTCGGGTCAGCCGCCGCAGATTGCGACGCGGCCGGCGCCATGGACTGTACGGCCGCGGGTGCGGCTGCAAACTGTTGCGGAGCGTGATAAACCGGCTGCTGAGGAATCGCGTGCAGCACTTCGCGTGCTCCGCGACGCAATCGCCATTGTTCGTCGCCCCGTTTTAAATGAACTTCGCTCAACCCATGCTTTTCCATCATCTCGACAAGTTGCTGGAGCTTTTCAAGGTCAAACGGAGCATCTCCGGTTTTTGGAGAATCGGCCATGCGTTTCCTTTTCATCGGTTTCGGGGCTTGCGTAGCTCGTTTCAAGAGTTGACGCCTCCCAATTCGCGGGACAAACCCAAATCCCGGGACACCGAGGTCAGCACTTCGCAACCGTCTCGCGTCACCAGGACATCATCTTCAATTCGAACACCACCAATTCCGGGAAGATATATCCCCGGCTCGACGGTGACTACCATACCAGGTTTCAATTCATCCGTGGAAATCGGGCTGAATCGCGGCCCTTCGTGAATATCCAGCCCGATTCCGTGCCCCAGGCCGTGTCCAAAGTATTTTGCGTAACCCGCCTGGTCTATTATTTTGCGAGCCACCGCATCAACTTCCTGACATTTCACTCCGGGAAGAATCGCCGCAATTGCACATTGCTGTGCTTTCAACACAACTCCATATATCCTGAGGAGTTTGGGCGAAACTTTACCTGTTGCCCAAACTCGCGTCAAGTCACTGTGGTACCCGTTAGGGCTTATGGCGCCCCAGTCACATAGTACGAAAGGAGATTCATCAAATCGCCGCAGTCCTGCCCGATAATGAGGGAGTGCCGAATGATCGCCGACCCCGATAATCGGCTCGAAT
>JANXOO010001194.1 GCA_025353525.1 Schlesneria sp.
GGCCTACATCATCGGCGTCATTCTGCTGGTGTTTGTAATGTCACTTCCCCGGATGGCGATGACTGGAATGTTCGTATGGAGCTCTTTTCGCATTGGCAGAATGCCGTATTCTTCAATCCCCGGCATCGGACCTCCCATGGAAATTGCCCACTCGTTCAATTATCAGGCGTTCTGTAAAGATCGTTTCGTGAACCTGAGTGGCGTTGGACGTGACGAAAATGGAACGTGCCGATGGAAATACTCGGGAACAGATCCTGAGACGGGAATACTGACCATTGCATTCACCGAACGTCGCCAGCGGCTTGGTGACATTGTGGCGGATACACCCGTGATAGAAGCCCGTTCGATGGAATCGCCCACCCTTTGATTGCCTTCGTCCGCTGTTGTACAGTCTGTGCCGGTTTCTGAATTTTCTGGCAGGAGTGGACGACGATGGCAGAGCAGGTTTATCTGGCAATCGATCTGGGCGCCGAAAGCGGTCGCGTCATGGCGGGTATGTTTGATGGCCAGCACATTCGCCTGGAAGAATTGCACCGGTTTTCAAACGGACCGGTAAACGTTGCCGAAACGATGCGCTGGGATTTGCTGAGGCTGTGGTCCCAGATTCAGGTCGGGCTGCAAAAAGCGGCAACACGTTTCGGGCAGAATATCGTTTCTGTCGGAGTTGATACCTGGGGAGTCGATTTCGTACTGCTTTCGAAAACCGGCGAAATGCTGGGCCAGCCCTGGCACTACCGCGATTCCCGAACGCGCGGAGTGATGGAGCACACCTTTCAACGTGTTCCCCGGGCGGAAGTGTTTGCCAATACTGGCCTGCAATTCATGGAAATCAATTCGTTGTACCAGTTGCTGGCGATGAATCAGACCAACCCGGCTTTGGTCGAGATGGCGGACAAATTCCTGATGATTCCCGACTTCTTTCACTGGCTGCTGTCGGGAAGCCGGGTCGTCGAATTCACAAACGCGACCACATCGCAAATGTATCATCCGACGAATCGCGACTGGTCCGTCGACATGCTGCGAAAACTCGGACTGCCGACGCAAATGTTTCCGGAAGTCGTTTCGCCTGGAACGAAACTGGGACGCTTGCGCGAAGATGTCGCTCGCCGTGCAGGATTGCCGCGGCTGGATGTGGTCGCGCCTGCCACTCATGATACTGGTGCCGCCATTGCTGCCGTCCCTACCGACCGTACGGGTTCGGCCAACTGGGCTTACATCAGTTCGGGAACCTGGTCACTGATGGGCCTGGAACTGCCGCACGCCGTTCTGACGCAGCGCGCTCTTGAACTGAATGTGACAAATGAAGGAGGAATCGACGGCACCTACCGGTTGCTCAAGAACATTATGGGACTGTGGCTGGTTCAGGAATGTCGCAAGTCGTTCGAACGCAGCGGTTCAGCCTATGACTACGGATTGCTGGCTCAGGTCGCTCGCGATGCGCGACCGTTTCGAGCATTTGTCGACCCCGATTCGCCTGCATTTCTTGCTCCGCACGATATGCCTGAAGCGATTCGGGACTGGTGTCGTTCGACGAATCAGGAGATTCCCGACACTGACGGCGGTTTGATTCGCTGTGCTCTCGAAAGTCTGGCCCTCAAGTATCGGATGGTCCTCGGTTGGCTCGAAGAATTGTCGGGTGAAAAGACCGAGGTGATTCATATTGTCGGCGGCGGAACCCAGAACGAATTGTTGAACCAGTTCACCGCGAACGCGACTGGTCGTCCTG
>JANXOO010001213.1 GCA_025353525.1 Schlesneria sp.
CGACGTTCCCGAGATACATGTCGCATCCGGAGCGGAAGAAATCTTTGCTGGTGAAAGCGTCGACTATCAGGTTGAAATTCGAAACGCGAAGGACCCAGTCGCGCCGGACCTGTCCGCGATCGGTAAGGCTTTTAACATCGTTTCAGCGGGAAACGAATCGCGCGATCAATCGTCAATCTCAATCATCAATGGCCGCATGTCAAAGCAAAGTATCCTCAGCCACGTTTATCTTTACCGGCTGACTCCAAAGTCGCCTGGCGAACAGTCAATCCCCGCCGCAAGCGCCACGGTCGACGGCAAGACTTTGACAAGTCGCGAAGTCCCCTTGCGGGTCATCGCTGCGGAAAAGCAGGATCTGGTCATCGTTGAAACGGAATCCAGCCACGACAAAGTCTATCCGACACAGCCGTTTTTGATCACGTTGAGGATCTTGATCCAACCGCTTCCGAACAATGCCAGGCAGGAACCACTGGCACCTCTTCGGCAGCGTCCGCCGCATTTACAGGTGAACTGGGTCGATCTCCCGGCGGGGTTGCTCGCTGACGACAATTCGAGTCAATGGCTGCAATCGCTGCTGGCTGAAGACGGAATCGGTTTCACGCTGAATGAGGTTAATACTCGTTCGGGGTCGCTGTTTGATGGACCTCGCGCTGCCGTCTTCAACCTGCTGAAGGGCAGAGAAACGCGAGATGGGCTCGATGGCAATCCGGTTCGGTACTACGTCTATGAATTGAAACGAACGTTGATCCCCGAACGAACCGGGACCTATTCGCTCGGGCCTGCCATTGTCAAAGGAACTTTCGTCGCGGGGATCGAGCGAAGCGAATACATAGCCAGACGACTCGTCGCAACGACTCCGGCAGTGACGGTCGAAGTTCGGGAAGTTCCCTCGCCACGCCCACCCACGTTTTGCGGAGGGATCGGCGACTACAAAGTCGCAGCGGCAGCAAGCCCGTCCGGACTTCGGGTCGGAGACCCGTTAACGCTGACACTCGAATTCGAACGCGGAGCTCAAAGCGGGTCGCTGGAATTGATTTCCGCACCGGATTTATCGGCGATTCAGCAACTCACGGACGATTTTGATTTGATCGATCGGAATCCGACAGGACGGATCGAAGGGGCGACAAAAAAGTTCGCGTACGCACTGCGTCCAAAACGGCCAAACGTCAGCCTTCCGTCGTTACAGGTCTCAACATTCGATCCTCGATCCGAAGAGTTCCTTGCGATCAACACGAAAGCGATTCCTTTGGAAGTGTCGGAAGCCGAACGTCTGACCAGCGGTGACCTGATCGGAACCCGTTCCGCGAACTCCGCCACATCGATCAAAACGCAATCGCACGGGATCTATCAGAATATCACTGACCCACGTGAGTTACGTGATCAGCGAGTTAACCTTGTGACCTGTGCGATATCAGTCCTTTGCGTCTGGTTCGTGGCTGGCGGCCTGGCGGCGGGTACCAACTGGTACCGACGAAAGCGATCCGACCCGGATTACATGCGACGGCAACAAGCGCGTGGTATCGCCAATCGCCGATTGGCCGAATCGAAACGACTCGCCAAAGAAGGCAAATCTGCCGAAGCATTCAGGGAAGTGCGTGCGTCGATTGTCGGATTCGTCGCCGATTTGCGAGGCCACGTCGCCGAAGGACTCACCACCGCAGAGATCGACACGATTCTTTCAACCGCACAAATACCCGAGACAGAACGTACTGCCGTTCTGCAGTTGCTGGAACAAATTGAATCTGCCGAATTTGGTGGAGGCCAATTTACGGACCCGTCGATAGCGATCGAAACTGCCAGCCGACTGCTGGGGCGGATCGCCCCAAGCCTGGAACGGGGGACGAAACAATGAAAACATCACTTTCCGCCGTCCTGATTCTCATCCTGCTTTCAGAAACCGACGTTCTCGCCATCGAACCTGGCATGCGCGAACGAACTTTCGTTCGTGCTCTCGAACTGTTCGATGCGGCGCAATCCAATGATGACTATCGTGCTTCTGCTCGCGAACTGGAATCACTTCTTGCCGACGGCTACCGCAACGGAGCTGTCTACTACAATCTGGGCAACGCCTGTTCTCGTGCCGGGGATTTCGGCCGCGCCATTCTGAATTACCGAAAGGCCAAACCATATCGTCCACGCGACCCCTATCTGAGCGCGAACCTGCAACAAGCATTGGCGGCGGCGCCCGGTCGATTGCCGGAAGCGCCACGGCCCTGGTGGCATCACGTCCTGTTCTGGACCGATTGGATCTCATTTCCTGCTAAAGTGGCAGCGACGTGCATTGGCTTGTCACTCGCCGCCATTCTGTTCGCAACCGGAGTTCTTTTTCGAGTCCCCCGACTGCACGCTCTCGCGACCGGACTGTTGGTGGTCTCAATCGCGTTTGGAATCGATGTGGCATTCACCGCCGATGATGTGACGGACTCGCATCGAGCGGTCATCACCGGTGAAACCGTCGCTCGCAAAGGAACCGGACTTTCGTACGAACCAGCTTTCGACCAGCCACTAAAAGACGGAGCAGAATTTCAAATTCTGAGCGAAACACCAGACTGGATCTTCGGCCACTTCGAAGGGATCGGCGACGGCTGGATCCGCGATCTCGATCGCGTG
>JANXOO010001218.1 GCA_025353525.1 Schlesneria sp.
CAGGACGAAGGGCAGGATCAACTCCGTCTGCCGACAGTATTTCACGGGCCAGTCGATCGAACGGAACGTTGTTCTCGAACGCCGCCTGGAGGTACTTTTGCCATTCGGGCGTTGTCACGTGTTTGTCCGGACGTCGCTCCATCAACATGACATCGAACGAACTTGCCATGTGGACGGCAAATCGGGGGCTGCCCATCAACCTGTCAATCAGCGTTTCGCGTTTGTTTAAAGCAGGATCATCGATGAATGATCGCGCCTCGGCCGATGTCGGAATTGTCCCGTGCAGGTCGAGCGTGATTCGGCGCAAGAATTCGGCATCGTTCGCCAGCGTCGCTACCGGTCCAACAACCCCGGATTCAATCAGAGCGTCGATTCGTGGCGCAAAGGATTCCGCAGCCGCAATCGTCGCGGCGGGAATACTGAGGAACATCAGGCAACAAGGCAAGACAAATCGAGGCGGGAGCATCGGCAGGATCCTCGGCATTGCGGAGGATGGAGATCGCGGGCACAATTCCATTGAGCCCTGAACAATGCTGTCAGGATTTATGTCGCTCACGGTCCGGTTTGAAGCTTCGTTTCTGAGTCCGTATCCACGTCAAAAGTGGAAACGTCCTCATCGCGACAATTTTCAATTGTCGCCGGATTTGATATTAGCCTCAATTCAGACCGCGCACGGTAGATCGTCCCGGCACGCTGCTCTCCATCACCAAAACGCATCGGCAATCACCAATACATAGCACCTGGAATCCCGCTGCGTCAACGGAGTTTCAGAAAATCACCATGACTACGCAGAAAAAAAGCCATGCACTCACATCGTTCGTGCGGCTCCAAACGCCATTTCGGGCCATAAAACCTCCCCTCCCCAGAGAGTTTGAACGCGACTTAACGGGTTTTGGCGAACAATGAGCGTCTGGCTTCTGTCGGAAACGTCAATGTTGTACAGTCTTGACTGCGACGTTTTTTCAGTCGGTGTCAACGACCACTGGATTGCAGTTCAACTCGGCGCGTTATTCAAAGGGCTGAAACATTGCGAGGCGTAAGCGGTCGCTCCCCAACTCGTATTGATACGGTATCGCCAAATCGTTGCATATCATACTTGTCGTCCATGGTCGCCGAATTTGCACACCGTACGCCACATGGACTACGGTTGCTTCCTGCGTCGGAATTGCGGTTATGGGCACTACAAACGCGGTTAAGACGGTCACATTCAAAATAGATGAACTCTCGACGGAACGCGGAAACGACTCTATGGCTGGAGGCACGAACAATTCAAAGCGGCGACCAATTGCAATTGACCTGTTCTGTGGGGCAGGTGGGATGGCGGTCGGCTTTGAGCAAGCCGGATTCGACATACTTTTGGGTGTCGATGTGGACGGTCACCATGCGGCGACTCACGCGAGGAACTTTCCTTATGGAACAACACTTTGCAAGTCCGTCGCCGAACTAACAGGGAACGACGTGCGGGGAGTGATTGGTTCTGCCAGTGATGTTGATCTGATTTTTGGAGGCCCGCCATGCCAAGGCTTCAGTCACATGGGGCTTCGCGACACACAAGACCCTCGCAACACGCTCGTGGATCAATTTGTGCGGCTTGTTTCGGAAGTCAAACCGCGAGCGTTTGTGATGGAAAACGTACCAGGCATGTTGGCGGGGGATACAAGGCGCGTGTTGGACCGTGCGATCTCGGATTTTGAAAAGGCCGGTTTTCGAATCGTAAAGCCCATTCGTGTTCTTGATGCCAGTGAGTTTGGCGTTCCTCAAAAACGCAAACGGCTTTTCGTGATCGGAATACGAAGCGATATCGAGCGAGAAATGAATTATCCGGAGGGGCCTTGTCCGGGGCAGGCCGCCAGGCCAACCGTATGGACGGCAATCTCCGATTTGCCAGATGTGGAACGCTACGAATCGCTCCTTGATGAAGACGAGATCGCGTACGACAAGTTGGCCGATTCCGCCTATGCCAAAGTCGCGCGTGGTGTCGATATTGACCCGTCAGACTTTTCCCATCCGCGCGATTGGCCCTCCGATATATGCAGCGGATCTTTGCGCATCAATCATTCGCCGAAGTCCGTCGAATTGTATTCAGTGACGCCACAGGGGCAAATGGTTCCGGGACACAAGCTTCCCAAACTTTCCGTCGACGGAATCTGTACGACACTTAGGGCTGGTTCGGATTCGACGCACGGTTCGCATACGGCGCCGCGACCTGTTCATCCGTTACTTCCCCGTTGCATCACCGCCCGCGAGGCCGCGCGACTTCACGGTTTCCCCGATTGGTTCTGGTTCTATCCCTCGAAATGGCACGCGTACCGTCAAATCGGAAATGCGGTTTGTCCGCCAGTCGCTCGAGCGGTTGGAAGCCAGGTGCTACTGACCCTCGGCGAAATGCCCAGGAAGCCGGTCCGTTCGATAAAACTGGATCGGAATTTTGAACTATGCGACGCGAGACCGCGAAGTTTGCGTCGAATTCCCCACATGACTCACTATCCGCCCGTCATCGCTCATTTGTTTGAAAGAGCTTTCGATGAAAGCACGGGGCGATTGTGGCGATCCCGTTTTACCTTCGATGATGTGCGTGAGGCGATCAATACGACGAAAGCGAATTTGCCGTGGACGCGGGCCGATAATTTCATATCCGATATCGCACGCAGCCGTAACGTTCAAAAACTGCTAAGTGTCTGTTTGGCGCGCGGCTTCAGTTTGCGGTCCGTTGCAGACGGGGATTTTATCGGCGAATTCGCACCAGTTGGAACCCCGGGAACGATCGGATCGACGGAAAGTCTCGTCATTCGTAGCGGCGACATGGAGTCGGCTGTCGCGATTCGGTTGCATTCGTTCGTAGGTACAGAGGACTTTGGCTCAATCGCAAAACTCGTTACATCGAGCGAAGTGATCGAAGCGTTGTGGCCGGATCGCAAACTGCGAGTGGATGTCCATCGGATGGCGAGTTCGCGGGCAGTTTATTCTTTAATTAACGGACGGGGGATTGCGGGGACCGGTAGTCTCACCCTTGCCTCGATGGGAAACCCGCCAGCCTATGCAAGCCTTATCAAATCGGCACGACGGGATGGCGTCAAAGAGGTCGTTGTTGCCGTACCGGTAACGTCGAAGCACCTCTTGCTTGCTCGTTTTGATACGGTCGGCGATACGCCCGTCGAGGTCACACGCATGACGTGCGAAGTTGAGTCGATTATTGCCGTGAAAGGCAGAAGGGTGGAGAAAGTTGGCAAAAAATGATCCGAATCGGTACGAACGGATTCTGGCGACGATTTTCAACGCTCACTATCGTCCGAAGTTGAAGCACCTCGATTTTTCTCGCGATGAAATTGTCTCGGTTGCCGCTGAAATCGGAATTGTACTGCCAAAGAATATCGGCGATTTGATTTACAGTTTTCGATTTCGCTCGGAAATGCCCGCAGAAATTGCTTGTACTGCTCCGGAAGGTCACGAATGGATCATTCGTTTGGTCGGACGCGGTAAGTATCGAATGGCCCTCGTTCGTATTGTCAGGATCGTGCCGTCAGAAGGACATATTCGGATTAAAATCCCGGACGCAACTCCAGAAATCGTTTTGCGGTACGCTCGAGGGGACGAACAGGCATTACTCGCAAAAGTCCGCTACAACCGACTGATCGATCTGTTTCTCGGTATCGTCGCATATTCCCTGCAAAGCCATTTCCGTACCGTCGTGGCCGATGTCGGACAGATAGAAACCGACGAATTGTATGTGGGCCTTCGGAATACAGGCC
>JANXOO010001293.1 GCA_025353525.1 Schlesneria sp.
GACAAGGACACAGCAAGCAGTGACGATCGTTCGATTCGGAGTGAATGACCGCGTCCACAACAGGTCGACCATCTCGCGAGCGCCGAACACAGCCAGGAAGAGGACAATTGCGAGAAAAATTGGCGCATGAGCGCCCAAACATGCGTCGAGGTAAAAACACCCGACGAACAGTGGAATCAGAATTGCCGAAACAAGAAGTCGCCAGACCAGCATTCGTGCCTCAGTTCGACAGGCCCCCAAACCGACGGTGCCGCCGGGCAAAGTCGCTCAGTGCACCAAAAAGTTCCGCCTTGCCAAAATCCGGCCAGCAGGTTTCCGTCACCCAAAATTCCGCGTAACTGATCTGCCACAGCAAATAGTTGCTGATGCGCATCTCTCCGGCCGTTCGAACGACCAGATCCGGGTCGGGCATCCCTGCCGTGTCGAGATGCGACTCGATCGTTGTTTCGTCAACCGAGTTCGGGTCGAGTTCCCCCGCAGCAACGCGACGCGCAATCGCACGCACGGCATCAGCAATCTCGCCGCGACTTCCATAATTAATCGCCAGGCACAATCGCATGCCGGTATTTTCACGAGCACATTCGCTCGTTCGATCGATTTCACGATTGACGCTATCGCCCAAGGCGTCGCGGCGACCAATCACGGCGAAGCGCAGATTCTGTCGCACAATCTCGGCCCGTTCCTCGATCAGGTATTGTTCGAGCAGCTGCATGAGCAGTTTCTGCTCGAGCACCGGACGTTTCCAGTTCTCGCTGCTGAAACAGTAGAGCGTCAATTGTTCGACGTTCAGCCGCGAACAGTGCTCGATCACCTCACGCACGGTTGCAACACCGCGTCGGTGGCCTTCGATCCGAGGCAAATCTCGCGCCTGAGCCCAGCGACCGTTGCCGTCCATGATGATGGCAATATGTCGCGGCAAGCGGTCAGCATTCAATCCGAACCCGGCAATCTGCGCTGGCGTATACGGATCGTCAGCCGATCGTCGTACGGCATTCGCCGGAGAACTGGTTGAAGCGGTCGTCGTTGACATCGGCGCTAAACCCGTTGATACATCAGAATCAACCCCCGATTTCATCTGTGTGAAACCTGGCCACAATCGAACCCGGTTCAATTGTGGCCGCGCGATCAGGCGCAGGGCAAGTCTGTGATGTTATCGAACCGGCATTGCGAATGCGCCTGCCGCCTCGAACTGGATCGAATCGAACGCCGGTTCAGCGTCGTTTTCATCATCATCCGATCCGAGATACAGAATTTCCTCGCGGTAATTCGGTGTGGCTCCGGGGTCGTTGATCCCGAGCCTGACGGAGTCTGATCGAACTTCAAGAACATCAATTTGAACCGAGCCTACGGTCAAACTTTGGTTTTCAGCGCGTAAATAACAACGCATCGAGCGACCTCATGAGGGGCATGAATCGTGAGATGCCAGAAGGTTCCGAGGAACCAACACAGGGGCGGTATTCTGCCGTCCTTCGGTCGTAAGAGCAAGTCGAAAAAGCGATGTTTTGGAAAGTAAAAATGTCTCGCGTTCGATGCTTGACAGCGACCCTCTGACGTTGTTTACGCTTAACGAAACTCCGGTACTTCAGATCCGATCCCGAATTGGCATCCATTATGAAACTTGTCATTTTCCCGGCAATCGACGAACGTCGACTTTCGCAGGTCATCGAGACCGCCCCATCGATGGTCATCGTCAACGCGGCCCATAGTGAAGACGCCCTTTGCGTGATGCACGACGCGGATGCATTCTTCGGCAAACTGACGCCTGAACTTCTCGCACGCGCGAACCGACTGCGCTGGGTTCAGTCCCCGACGGCAAGTCTGGAACACTATCTCTTTCCGGAACTCGTCGAACATCCGTGTGTCCTGAGCAACATGCGAGGCCTGTTCTCGGATGTTGTCGCCGATCACGCTCTGGCGTTTGTCCTCTGCTTTGCCCGAAATCTTCACGTCTATTTGAGAAACCAGCAACTGGGACACTGGTCGCCTGTCGGCGACGGAAACTACGTTGCCGATTTCGTGAATGCTCCGGGGACTGTGATGCCGATGGACCGCGCTCATCGACATCTTTCGGATTGTACGTTGGGTGTGGTCGGAGTCGGTTTCATCGGTGCAGAAGTTCTCCGTCGCGCGGCGGCTTTCGGGATGACGCTGTCAGGAGTCGACCCGTTGACGCGCTCTGTCCCCGGCGTACTCGACGATGTTTGGCCGATCGAACGTTTGCCTGAACTTTTGAGTTGCTCCGATTACGTTGTCATCGCCGCTCCCCTGACGCCAGAAACGAAGCATCTCTTTCGCCGTCCGGTGCTGAAGCAGATGAAACAATCCGCCGTGCTGATCAATATCGGCCGAGGAGCGATCGTCGATCTTCTCGACCTGACTGATGCATTGAAGGCAGGCGATATCGCTGGCGCCGCTTTGGATGTGTGCGACCCGGAACCGCTTCCGCCCGATCATCCGCTATGGCAGATGCCTAACGTCATGATCACACCTCACGTCGCTGCCGCGTCGCCGCGAATCGCTGAACGGCATCTGGAAACGCTGCTTGAAAACATCCGCCGCTTTTCCCAAGGCGAACCCGTTGTGAATCAGGTCAATAAACAAGCATGGTATTAAGGAACGAGTCGGCAGGACCAACTTTTCGCAATACGAGACTGGGCGGTTTCTGAATTTGTCGGGATCGCAAGAACGCAACATCCTGTGAATCGACACCGTATTGGGAGTTGCATTTCGGCCCAACGGGCCAGCGATTCGAATAGCCAGGGTCGGAGTCTTCGGAGGCCCTGGGAACAATGCCTCCCGGACCCTCTTCAGGCCCAACGGGTCGGTCATTCGCTTTTTCTACCGCACGTGATGGACTCTTCGCGTTTGATTTGAGTGAAGCATCAAAATGACATTCGACATCAGGATTCAATCGTCGATTATTCGGATGGCCGACCCGTTGGGCCTCAACGCGGTTTTTTCGGAACGCCGTTCTCCAGGGCCTCCGAAGACTCCGACCCTGGCTATCGGAACGCATGGCCCCTTGGGCCGAAATGCAAGACCAAACTCAGCCTTGATTCACAAGACTTCGAGTTCTCACAATCCCTACATATTCAGAATCTGCCCCACTCTAACACGTCGCTCCAGGACTTCCCGGTTCACGATGTGCGCGGGGGTTCGCCCGTCCGCGACATCGATCAGGCTGCGGCACGCACTGAGTCCGATATTTTTGAAACACTCGTCCGTCCAGCAAATCGCGTGCGGCGACAGGATGACATTGTCCAGCGACAACAGCGGGTCATTCAGCGCGATCGGCTCGACGTCGAAGACATCCAGTCCGGCTCCCGCAATCCGGTTTTGAACCAGCGCTTCTGTGAGTGCCTTTTGATCGATAATCGGACCGCGGGCCACGTTAATCAGATACG
>JANXOO010001302.1 GCA_025353525.1 Schlesneria sp.
CCAGCAGTACCACGAGTTGCTTTGGAAAAACACCAGTCGCTCGTGCGTCGTGCTGTTCAAGAACATCCGCGAGCTACCGGATACGTCCCTGGAGAACAGTGACGAGCCGTGGAAACTGGTGATCGACTTTCCGTTCGATGATCCGGGTCATGGCCCCAAGGATGACATCAGCAAACTTCAGGCGTTCAAGTCCACGCACCCTGAAGGCGCGAAAACGCTCTGCTGGATTCCGCAGTTTTTCAGCGACGACGCGAGGAAGGATTTGGGGATGCTGGTCATCCTGGAACACATTCTGACCGGTGAGCGATTCAATCAATACTCAAACCATCTCTCTCCGCAGGACCGACAAGGCGCGAAGTCGTCGTTGGATAGCCAGCGGAGTGTTCTGCGACAGCGTGTCCAGAATCATCTGGATGCCGCCTATGGATTGGATGCCATCACGCCCGGCTCGTTGGATACGACGCACGAGTTGGAGCAACACGAACAGTTCTGCTCGTTGTGGGATGGATTCGATCCGCAACCGCCCGTCGCCGCGAATCTTGGCAGTGCGATGAATCACTTGCTGAGTCAGGCACTGGCCAGTGAATTTCCGGGGGCACCGGACTTCGAGGCGGAGGTCAAGCTCAGCAATCTGAAAAAGGTCCATGCCGTTGTGAGTGAAGCAACGCAATCGCGCGATGGGCGAGTCGCCGTTGAGAAGACGATCCGGTCACTCATCCGGCATATTGCCAATCCGTTGATGCTTGGTGAGATGGGTCATGACGCCACCCACTTTGTCATTGGCCACCATTGGCGGAATCACTTCAGCAAGAAGGCGGCAGAGACCGCGACCACCATCAGTGTCGGACAGCTTCGCAAATGGATTGACCAGCCGCGTGCGATGGGGTTGTCGAAGGAGGCTCAGAATCTCGTGATTCTGGTGTTTGCCGAGCAAACGAATCGCACTTTCCTACTCCATAACACTCCCGTCGAAGGCTCATTGGCCAGCTTGTCTGATGGTCTGGTGCTTCAAGAGCAAAAGCTCCCCAGTCAATCGGATTGGGACACGGCGGTCGCCCGCGCTGGCCATATCTTTGGCGAGAATTCGTCGCCGCTTCTGAAGGCCAGTACCGTCGCCACTCTATCTAGCGTCGTAAAGAAGAAGGCATCCGACTCCCGCGCAGCCTGTTTGGCATTGTGCGAACGGTTGAAAGACCGGATGTCAAAGTTGGGAGTCGATCCAGCAACCGCAGACCGAATGAAGACCGCATCCGCAACGCATGCGCTGATGGACCGGCTGAACTCCTGCGATGCGTCTCAGGTCGTCGCGATGTTGGCGACGGCGGCCATTGCCACGACAGAACCGGCAATGGGCGAATGCCTCAGCAAAGCCGCGCAACTGACCGGCATCATCGACGGCACGAACTGGGAGATTTTCGACGCGATTGGAAAACTCACCGACGATCGACAAGCACAGGCCACGTCGATTCGGGCGTTCGTTCGGCAGGCGATGGAAGCCGATGAGCATGTCATTGCTCTGGGACCGGCATTGAAAGAGGCTCAGCTCAAAGCCGTTCGCCTTCTCACGGAGTCACCAAAGCCGGTGAACCCCGGCCCCGGTCCAGGCCAAGTTCAGACGCCACCGAAAACGAAACCGCCTCAGTCCAAACGGCGCGTTGTGGCGACAGAGTCACGAGAGAATCTCACTCTGTCCGATGCCAAGACCCTGCTGGCGAATCTGGACAGCCAAATTCAACAGGGGCGAGATATCAAACTGAACGTGAGTTGGATTGTCGAAGAAGGTGGAGGTGCGCCATGACGCAAGCGGCCCTCACCTTCAAACAAATCACGGCCCAACTCGCCGCGATCCGAAAGAAGGTTCCGAACACTCGAAGCGTGGCGTTTCGCTCGAAAGTGAAGTGGACTGGCAACACCCGCCAGGAAGATGGTGGGGAGACCTGCCTCATCCATCAGTGCGACTCACCGCTCGCCATGCGGCTTGCCTTACGCGAAGGGGGAGACAATGTCACAACGGTTCTGATTACGGACCTGGGCGATCAGGAAATCGGCGACGACATTCTTGTGCGACTGAAGCCACGCAAACTCGTTCCGCTCGAAAGTTGGCAGGCCGTCAAAGCGTTATTTCAGGCTCGGACCATCGACCCGCGAATCACTCGTCACGGCTGGATTGCCGAAACGCTGATGGAGTTGATCCCGACCGAGGGGTTTCCCCCCGTCGCAAGCGGCTTCCTGGATGCCGAGACCGTTTGGACGATTCTGCTCAATCGAGTCATCGGATTAGATGCAGACTGCCCGGACCTCTTGACTCTTCTCAAATGGTCCACCGATCCCGGTCATGTCGCCAGATTCCGCAGCACTCCTTCCGTGTTTCGGGATGCGGCCATCGAATGGCTCGTGACATCGGCTGGTCCGACTGTCGCCACGGTACTTCACTGCGTGGCCAGCAATGAACGTCCCGATGCCCTGCCGATTGGATTGGCCGTCGGCGTGGTGTTTCATGCACAAGCCAAAGGGAAACTGGAAAAGGCGGCTGGCAAGCTGGAGGAGCGATACCTCGGTGGCCATTCGCCGGACCCGGCTGTTATTGACCGCTGGGCCGCATCCTCGACAGAGGTGGTGCGACTCCAACTGAGCGATACGAAATTGAAGCAACAGTTGCTCCAGCGAACCGACGAGATCCTGCGCGAGGTCGGAGCGGAGTCACACGCCTTGCTCAGTGATACTTCACCGCTGGGATTCGATCTCCGTCTCGCCGACTTTGGCAAGCGTCTGTTGGAGTCACTTTCAGCAGGCATTCCGAAGAATCTCGACTCACTCTTCGCCAGTCGCCAGTCGATCTCGCAACACGACCGGCACAGTCGAGAGCGACGACGCCTGGAGCGAGTCGATATGGCAATGCGACTCGTGCGTTGGATCATGGGCCGCGACGACACGCAGGAATTCAAGTCTCTGTCGGAAGCAGCCAGCCAGCATCTTGCGGAAGGCGGCTTTGTTGATTGGGCTCGGCTGACTCTTCGATCGGGTGATCCGGTGCGAGAGTTATCGGAAGCGTATGCGAAGCTCTTCGATTCCGTGACGAGTATCCGGGAACGGCAATCCCGGCGCTTCGCCGAACTTTTGCAAGATTGGACCGCATCCAGGACTTCCGATGACACAATTGTTCCGGTCGAGCAGGTTCTCGACCGCATTGTGGCACCAATTGCGACTCACAAGCCGGTACTCGTCATTGTCGTTGATGGCATGAGCGTGGCGGTATTCCGGGAATTGATGGCAGACGTGCTCGGCCACGACTGGGTGCTCTTGGCCGAGGAAGGAATTGGACTACGTCCGGCAATGGCGACCGTGCCGAGCGTCACCGAAGTGTCTCGCACAAGTCTGTTGTGCGGTCGGTTGATGCAGGGACACTCGGCAAACGAGAAAGCTGGATTCGCGGAACATCTGGCACTCCTGCGGGCCTGTCGTAGCGGCTTCCCTCCCGTGTTATTTCACAAGGCTGCGCTTCACGAGTCAGATGATGCCAGCCTTGCCGCAGATATCCGCAAGGAAATCGGTTCGTCACATCGGAGAATCGTCGGTGTCGTCGTCAACGCGGTTGACGACCATTTGCTGAAGGGCGAGCAAATTGACACGCGATGGTCTCGTGACGAAATCAAAGTGCTGCCGGTCCTGCTGCATGAAGCCAAGACCGCCGGCAGAACCGTCGTCATGATCAGCGATCACGGCCACGTACTCGACTGCAACGCCAAGGGACAGGCATACGAAGGGGGCGAGCGTTGGCGAATGGACAAAGGCAGCCCAACGGACGGCGAGCTTCGCATCAAGGGACCGCGAGTGGTCATTCCGGAATCCAAGACGCTCATTGCCCCCTGGACCGAACGAGTTCGCTATGGCATCAAGAAGAATGGCTATCACGGGGGAGTGTCTCCGCAGGAGATGATCATTCCCATTGCGGTGCTGAACGTCACCGATGACTTCCCTGCCGGATGGGCTGAGGCTGCCGTTGACCTGCCCGCTTGGTGGGACGTCGCCGCATCTTCGGTGGGCGGCGACGATAAACCATTGCAGAAGCTCAAGCCGCAGAAGCCGAAAGAAAAGCCGCCGGGCGTGTTGTTCGACCTGGACGAGGAACCCGTTCAACAGCCTTCCGCACCGGTTGCTTCTGCAGTTGTCAGCATCGCCCCTGAATGGGTTGTGACCCTTCTGTCATCACCAGTCTTCGAGGAGCAGAAACGATTGGGTGGGCGTGCCGTCCCGGCAAATGAAGTCTTGTCACGGCTGCTAGTCGCAATAGATGAACGTGGTGGAAAGATCACGTCACCAGCCTTGGCCCGTGCAATTCAATTCTCGCCCACGCGATTGCGTGGACTACTGGCGATTGCCCAGCGAATTTTGAATGTCGATGGTTTTTCTGTGCTCACTCGTGACGAAGCGTCGGACACCGTGGAACTGGACCGCAATCTTCTCTGTCGGCAATTTGACTTGGTGTAAGAGGGAACGATGAGCATTAGCCCGCAGCGAAAACAGGAGATCATCGACGCGCTGCGCCGGGGCACGGTGCCGCGCAGCAGCCTTGATGCGTTCGCCGTTGGTCTGGAGCGATTCGAGTCGGCGCTGGACGAGGAGTTGAAAAAAGTCAGTTCAGGCGGCAGCGTCTTCAAAGCCGTCCGGGGAGAATACGGTTGTGGGAAAACATTCTTCGCACGCTGGTTGGGAGACCGTGCTCGCAAAATGGGATTCGCCACATCGGAAGTTCAAGTCTCGGAAACTGAAACTCC
>JANXOO010001328.1 GCA_025353525.1 Schlesneria sp.
GTCGCACCCTGCCGACGACAACGGCAAAGCAATCCTGCAACGCATTTTCAAGTTGACTCAAGAGGCGGCGTTCAAGGGAAAGATCGTGCTGCTTGAAGATTACGATATCAACCTCGCACGCCACCTGGTTCAGGGTGTCGATGTCTGGTTGAACAATCCGCGCCGACCATTGGAAGCGTCGGGTACCAGCGGCCAGAAAGTGGTGCTGAACGGCGGGTTGAATTGTTCGATCCTGGACGGCTGGTGGGCTGAAGCCTACGACGGCAAGAACGGTTTCACGATCGGAAATGGTCGCTCGCACGTCAGTGAGGAGATTCAGGATGATCGTGATGCCAAATCACTAACGCGAGTTTTGCTCGAAGAAGTGATTCCGCTCTTCTTCGACCGCAACGAGGAAGACGGGCTTCCCGAAGAATGGATCGCAAGAATGAAACGTTCAGTCAGAACACTCGGATGGCGATTTAACGCAGACCGCATGGTGATGGACTACGTCCAGAACGCGTACATTCCGGCGGCAGGCGGAGTCTCGTGTGCAATGGGCCGCTCGAAATAACAAACGTCGGAAGTCCAGTGGCCAAGTCTGCGCCGTCACCATTTTTTTACGTTGCGCGGCATGGAATGAAGTGAATGCGCTTGGTGAACTGCCACAAACGAGTAGTAGTAGGTTATGCTTTAGCATATCTCCATTGAGTTCCAATCGAGTTTGCTCGTCAACTTCGGTTCGTTCCCGAAACTGCAATAGGAGCGACTTGTGTTTACGAAGAAGAATTTGCCCGCGAATCACGCGAAGGAACGCGAATGAGAAAAGAAGCCGTTCAGTTCGAACCATTCACAAGGTTCGGATTGATCAGGTTTAGTCGTGCATCGCCGGTTGTTCTGGCGCATTATGCGGATATCGGCTTTCGATGAATGCGTCATTCATGACTGCGAGCAGTATCTCCCGTTCCTTTTCCGGAGATGGCAGAAGCCCCGCAGCGTTACTTTCGGCAGGTTACCTGTCGCTGTTGGCCGTCACGTGGCGATTGTGGATTCCGCAATCAGAATTCCCTCAGGTTCCATTGATATCTGCCGCGGCCCGATTGCCGCAGTTCGTCGAATACGGCCTGTTGATGCTCCTGCTGGGATCGCTGGGTTCGATGCTTGTCGTGACGCGGCCGGCGATCTGCCGTTTCGCCTGCCTGTTGACGGGGCTAGTCACTCTCGGGCTGATCTGCATCGATCAGCACCGGCTGCAGCCATGGGCTTGGCAGTTTTTGATTCTTTCATTTGTGCTCGCGACATCCGATCGTGTGTCTGTGGTCGGTGCGTGGCGATGGCTTGTGATCGGAATCTGTTGTTGGTCGGCCTGGTCGAAAATGGACCGGGGTTTCTGCGAAGAACATGGCCCGTTTCTGTTGGATGGATTCTGCAAATCGATCGGACTGGCCCACGGTACAGAAATGTGGTCCCCGTCGATGCGGTGGAACGTCTCAGCAGCAATTCCCATTGCCGAGTTGACGATCGGGCTCGGTCT
>JANXOO010001338.1 GCA_025353525.1 Schlesneria sp.
CCGACCGGCACGGCCGCGGCAATGGATGGCGGCACGGTGTACCTCGAAAGCGGTTTTCCGGCGGCGACTCGAGAACGGCTGAAAATGCTCGGACACAAACTCTGGATTAGCGAACAGCAATTCCGGTCTTTGTCCACGACGGTCAGGTAGACCGTGTCGACTCGTTCGAGTTTCGGATCACCGGCCGGGACATTGACCGCGGCCCGGTCACGGTCGATCAATTGTCGTCGAGAATCTGCGTATTGTTTTGAAGTCAGTTCTTCGGTCGGCAATTTCGCGAACGCGGGATCTGCATAGAATCGGGCACGGTCGGCGAACGCCAGCTTCTTCGCTTCGACAAACAGATGAACATATTCAGGGCTCTTTGGCCCCATTGATTTCAGGTCGAAAGGTTCGAGCAGATTGAGCATTTGCAGGGCAGCGATTCCCTGCCCATTTGGTGGCAACTCCCACACGGTATATCCGCGGTAGGTCGTCGAAACCGGATCGATCCATTCGCTCGAATGTGCTGCGAGATCGGCTGCGGTCAGGTAGCCGCCATTCGCACGGCTGAACCGGTCGATTTCGGCGGCAATCGGTCCCCGATAAAACGCGTCGCGTCCCTGTGCGGCAATCAGCCGATAGCTCGCCGCCAATTCAGGAAGTCGAACAATCTCACCGACCAGAGGGGCTTGCCCGCCGGGCAAGTAGACTCGGGCCGAATCGGGCCATTTCGCAAGTTCTTTTTGCGAACTCTTCCAGCCCGATGCAATCAGTTCTGCAACCGGAAAACCGATATCGGCTGTTTCTATCGCAGGCTGAAGCAATTCAGACAGCGGTCGCGTTCCGAAACGCGTGTGAAGTTCGTGCCAGCCGTCGACGCAGCCTGGAACACTCCAGGGCAACGTCCCCACTGACGGAATTTCTGTCAGATTCCTGTCGCGAAAGACCTGACGATTGAGCGACATCGGACTTCGTCCCGAAGCGTTCAATCCGTACAGGCGCCGCGACTTCGCATCCCACACGATCGCAAACAGATCACCGCCGATTCCGCAGCTCATCGGTTCAACGACGCCCAGCATGGCATTGGCCGCCAATGCTGCGTCAACGGCGTTTCCTCCGCTACGGAGCACGTCCAGACCGGCACTGGCTGCAGCAGGGTGACTGGTGGCGACGATCCCGTTGCGAGCCAGCACCATCGACCGGCTTTGAGCCGCCATGCCTGACGGTCGATCGTATTCAGCGGCCCAACCAGTCACTGCAACCATCCTGTCGATCGGACCAAACAGACACATACACAGCAGAAACCAGACATTGTGCCCCCACGTTGATTGCCGCTTCACCATTTCGGGACACTCTATTGAATCAAAGTATCTGACTAATTACGCGAGCTTCTTCGACGCCGGTCAGTTTGGCGTCGAGTCCCTGGAACTTGTAAGTCAGGCGTTCGTGATCGATGCCGAGCACGTGCAGCAACGTAGCGTGAAAGTCCCGGACGCGCACCTCGTCATTGATGACGTTGTATCCATAAGGACACGTCTCGCCGTAGACAGTTCCGCCCTTCACGCCGCCGCCTGCCATCCACATGCTGAAACACCGGGGATGGTGGTCGCGACCATAATCAGTTGCCGTCAGCTTGCCCTGGGAATAGTTGGTGCGACCAAACTCGCCGCCCCAGACCACCAGCGTGTCATTCAACAATCCTCGCTGCTTGAGGTCGGTCAACAAGGCCGCTGCGGGCTGGTCAGTATCTCGGCATTGTGTGCGAATCCCCTGCGGCAGACCGCCGTGCTGATCCCACCCCTGATGGTAAAGCTGAATGAATTTCACGCCGCGTTCGGCCAGTCGCCTGGCAAGCAGACAATTGGCGGCAAATGTTCCCGGCTGTTTTGAATCGGGTCCGTACAGATCGAAGATATGGGCTGGCTCTTGTGACAGATCGGTGACATCAGGGACGCTGGCCTGCATGCGAAATGCCATTTCGTATTGAGCAATTCGCGTATTCAGTTCCGCGTCTCCTGTCGCTTCGAGTTCGAGTTCATGAAGTTCGCGAAGTCGGTCGAGCATTTTCCGGCGGCTGTCGCGGTCGACGCCGGGCGGATTATTCAGGTACAGCACCGGCTCTTTCCCTGATCGGAACTGAACCCCCTGGAACTTCGAAGGCAGGAAGCCCGTTCCCCACAATCGCGAATAAAGTGGCTGATCTCCCTTTCCTTTCGTGATCAAAACGACGAATGAGGGAAGATTCTCGTTGTCACTGCCCAGTCCGTACGACAACCATGCTCCGATACTGGGACGGCCTGCGAGCTGGTTGCCTGTCTGAAGGAACGTGATCGCGGGATCATGATTGATCGCTTCTGTCGTCATCGAACGGATAATCGCCAGTTCGTCCACGACGTTCGCCGTATGAGGCAGCAATTCGCTCAGCCACGCGCCCGACTGACCGTGTTGTGCGAACTTGAATATCGAACCGGCCAATGGCAACGACGCCTGGTTTCCCGACATCCCCGTCAATCGCTGTCCCTGTCGAACGGAATCGGGCAGCGGGGTCCCCTGCTTTTCGTTGAGCAACGGCTTGTAGTCAAACGTCTCCAGTTGCGACGGCCCGCCGCTCTGAAACAGGTAGATCACGCGTTTGGCAGTCGCGGTATGATGGGTCGACGCCAATGCTCCGCCGGATGCCATGGCGGTTGGCGTTTTCCCCAAGAGATCGGCCAGAGCAATTCCGCCAAGCCCCATACCGACGCGACACAGCAATTCCCGTCGCGACAATGCTGGAAACTGATAACAAGAACCACCCGACAAC
>JANXOO010001341.1 GCA_025353525.1 Schlesneria sp.
TTGAAATCTTCCTTGAGCTTCTCGAACAAGCGATACAGAGCATCCGTGGCCTTGGCCGGTGTGGCATTGCCGAGCAAGTCCCGCAAGTGCAATGCGCCATGGATGCCAAGTTGTTTGAGGTATTCCTCGCCGATAACGTCTCGGTCAAACAAGTAACAAGTGAACACGAGTCGGCAAAGGATTGCGTCAAGGATATGGGCCGGGATTCTCTTGCGTGTTGCTGAATCAAGTTTTTCGCGAGTATTGCGAAGGTTGTCGAGCAAATCCCGGTCAACGCGGTGAGCAGGATTAAATGACCGAAAGTGCGTGTGGAAGAATTCGCCGGATTCTATCGCGACGATGAATTCTTTAAGACCGTCAGCAATCCGCTCAAGGCTCACGACTAAGCTTGACGGATCGGCTGCAGTGTCGGACCTCGGTTCAGGTCTTGTCATGCCCGAATAGACATCGACGCTATCATCCGTCACCAAGACCAGAAGCGAAGCGCCGCTGTGATTCCAGAACTGCTTGTGCAATTCAAAGATGATCTCAGGCGTTATACGCTTGAGAAGTTTGAAGTAGGCCAGCGGGGAGTGGTCAACACAGAGTATTCCGTCAACCTTCAATACATCGAACGCCCGGCGCAAAAGGTGGGCCTGCGAGGTTGAAGGGCTGATCTGACTCTTGCTGGTAAAGAGGTTAGGCGGCTGACGCGCGTCAAGCCCGAATTCTTGCGTCCAGTCCTTAGGGGCGGCTGCGGTCATTTGCTCGAAACCCCCTTCCCATTTGAAACTGTTGCGGGTTCGGCAAGAAGGTGGTACGCCCAGCCATCGGCGTGCTTTTCGGATCGGATGGAATAGCCGCGTTGCTTGAGGAAGTCGATGTCCCGGTAGATCGTCTGCTCCGACACCTTCAACTTTTTGGCTAGGTCAGGCGACGAGAATTCGCCAGAGCGGATCAACTCGATCAGCCTGTCATGACGGCTCGTGATTGCCAGGGACCGATCGTAGCGCATAGGTTCCTCTCCAGAGGACTCATGTCTAACTCGCAGTGATAGACATGTCAAGGCCGGAACTGATGTTGAACAAAGGGCTTGCGGCAACTGCCTTCCTTTCTTCATGCCAAGCCCCATCCTTTATTTTCCACGAAGGCGAAGCAACCAATTTGTCCCTAAATCTGGTCGCAATTTAGAGAAAGAAGTCTATTCGTTTCCAACTACAGGTTTCGGGGGGGATTCAGCGAACGTTGGCGAGCGATTCAGCATGGATAAGTTTTGTCTGGAAACTTTTGTGGTCTTCGCTGTGTGTTAAATACTTATAGTTAAATAAAGAGTGTTACGCTGTGGATAACCGCCGGTAACCCATTGACTTTTCGAGGCTTTTGGAGCAGGCCGGTGTGTGAAATGACGAAACTTGGTGTGTGAAATGACGAATGTCATCAAAAAAACAAAGGGGACATTCTACTTTTGTAGAATGTCCCCTCAAATCGGGCTGACAGGATTTGAACCTGCGACCTCTTGACCCCCAGTCAAGTGCGCTAGCCAAGCTGCGCTACAGCCCGAAATTGCGAACGGGGTTTGATCCCCGTTCGCTCGTGAACTATTGCATCGTCATGATGCGATTGCAAGTGCTGTTAATACTCTTTCGCGTTGATCCACTTCATCATCCGGCGAAGTTGCTTGCCGGTTTCTTCGATCTGGTGCGATCGTTCGCGACGCTTGATCGCCTGGAATGTTGGCTGGTTGGCCTTGTTTTCCAGAATCCATTCCCTTGCAAATTGACCCGTCTGGATTTCGTGCAGAATCTTCTTCATCTCGGCTTTGGTTTGATCCGTCACGATCCTCGGGCCGCGCGTATAATCACCGAACTCGGCTGTGTTCGAAACGCTGTACCGCATGTAATTGAGGCCCCCCTGATAGAACAGGTCGACGATCAGCTTCAATTCGTGCATGCACTCGAAATAGGCCATCTCGGGCTGATATCCCGCTTCCACCAACGTCTCGAACGCGGCTTTGATCAGGGCGCTGACGCCACCGCACAATACGACCTGTTCACCGAACAGATCGGTTTCGGTTTCTTCCGCAATCGTCGTTTCAATCACACCGCCGCGCGTGCCGCCGATCCCCTTGGCATAGGCCAAAGCGAGCTTTCGGCTTGTTTCTGATGCGCCCGGTGACAGCGCAATCAAACTCGGGACGCCGCCACCCTTTTCGTATTCGCTGCGAACGAGGTGACCTGGGCCTTTGGGAGCAACCAGTGCTGCGTCGATTCCTTCAGGAGGAACAACCTGACCGAAGTGCATGTTGAACCCGTGCGAACACATCAACAGTGCGCCCGGTTTCAAATTCGGCTTGATTTCGGTCCGATAGCAGTCACCCTGGACTTCGTCGGGCAACAGGATATTGACCAGGTCGCCCTGCTTCGTCGCTTCGGCGATGGAGACCGGCTCGAAGCCGTGGCTGACTGCCAGTTCGTAATTCTTGCTTCCGGGTCGCTGGCCGATGACAACGGTGCAACCGCTATCCCGCAGGTTTTGAGCCTGCGCGTGGCCTTGGCTTCCGTAGCCAAGGATCGAAATTGTTTTTCCCTTCAACAGGGACAGGTCGGCATCTTCGTCGTAGTAAACCTTGGCGGCCATCGTTGCTTCTCGTAAGGAAAAAGTGGTAGTCAGTCAGCGTTAAGTTCAACGCAGGTATCAGGAGAATCGGGGGACATCGACGTCAGTGGGAAGATCCGTTTCCCGGTCAACCGTTCATGGCGGCTTCTTCATAGGCGGGAGGCGGTAACAGAGCGTCTTCGACGGAAAGCGATTTTTCTCGCGAGAGTGCGATGCGGCCCGTTCGAACCAGTTCGATGATCCCGAACGGACGCATCAAGTCGACGAACGCCGTCAGTTTTCTCTCGGAACCCGAGATTTCAATCATCACGTGCTGAGCACCGACATCGACGACCTTGCCACGAAAAACTTCGACCAGTTCGCGGACGTTCGATAGCCGGTCGCCTGATGTCGAGACCTTGATCAGCATCAGGTCGCGTTCGACCAGATCCTGATTCAGATAATCGACGACCTTCACGACCGTGATGATTTTTTCGAGTTGCTTGCGGACCTGGGAGAGCCTGGCCTTGAGGGAATCCAGCTCCTCCTTCGCCCGG
>JANXOO010001374.1 GCA_025353525.1 Schlesneria sp.
CGGCTTTAACTGGCGCACCCAGTCCCCGTTTATCAACCGGTGAATTTTCGACTGCCGCTCGCCAGATCTGCCCCAAAATCGACGGAACGAGGGATGCGATTTGCCATTCCGGGATCGTTGCGAGACCCGCGATTATGGTACCGACGAATGCGGCATCAATGTGCCGGTCGGTGGAATACAGGCGGTCATTCGCTTGATACCCATCCGGAACGCCGCTGGTCCGCAACTCCCGCTCGAATGCCCGAAGTCCTGGAAACAGAGATCGAATGAGCATCCCCCTGGACAGCGGGAATTGGCTCGACATGATGGCCCATCGATTTCAGCGTCGCTATTTCATTTGCATGATCGACAAGCAGTCCGCGTTCCATTGAAATCGAGTCGGGCATCCAGGCATGATGAAGACGCGGTGCATCGACGGCTTCACGCAGAGGAAAATCAAATTCCAGTACATTGATCAACAGGCAAAACATCGTATTGATAATCGTTCGTCCGCCGGGACTTCCCGTGACGAGAACGACCTGCCCGTTCTGCGAAACGATCACTGGAGTCATCGAACTCAACATCCGTTTCCCCGGAGCAACGATATTCGCTTTCGTTCCGATCAACCCCTTCGAGTTGGTGATCGGGGGTCTGGGGTTGAAGTCGCCCATTTCGTTATTCAGCAGGAATCCAGCACCCTGAACGACGATCCGTGAACCGAAATCCTGTTCCAGAGTATACGTATTCGAGACAGCCATCCCGTCACTGTCGATGATGCTGAAATGTGTTGTGTGAGACGGTTCGTCCATTGTCAGGATGTCGGCCCCCAGACCGGATGATGGCGTGACCTCGCCGGGTAAAATTGTTTTGACAAGTTCCTGGGCATACTCTTTCGATATCAGAGTCGCAGGTATTTTCGTGAAGTCCGGATCACCCAGATACCTCGCGCGGTCGCAGTAGGCTCGTCGCATCGATTCGACCATGACGTGCAACGTTCTCGCTGACCAGCGTCCCTCCTTTCGAAGATCAAACCGCTCGGCAAGATTGAGCATTTGCACGAGTGCGATTCCACCCGAACTGGGAGGAGCCGACGCAAAAATGTCATAGCCGCGAAATGTTCCGTGTATCGGTTCTCGAACGACGGCGCGATACTCTGCCAGATCGTCTTTGGTGATTAACCCCTTTCCTCGCTGCATTTCACCGACAAACAAATCGGCGATTCGTCCGGTGTAAAACCCGTCGGCTCCCTCATCGGCGATTGTTTGCAGAGTTTCAGACAGTTCGCGCTGCTCAAGAAGATCACCGGCAGCCCAGGCGATTTTTCCTTGCTCACGTCCGTACGTCTTTTGCAGTTCCCGATTGTCGCGACACGCGTCGAGGACCCCGTTCAGTGAACGCGCCAATTCGGCATCGATTTGAATTCCATTGCGAGCCAGGCGTATCGATGGAGCAGTCACAGACTTCCAGGAAAGTCGCCCGAATCGCTCGTGAGCGAGTTTCAACCCGCGAACAGTCCC
>JANXOO010001413.1 GCA_025353525.1 Schlesneria sp.
TTCAAAAGCTTCGAAACCAGTGACGACAAGGAATTCAAACACGAAGAAATCGAAGCGGCAGTGAAAGCGGCGCTCAAAGTCAGGAAATAGTCACTGTCAGAGACCTTCGTACGTCGGCGACACGACGATCAGTGACAGTCGTTTAACGTTTGATCTTCCGTTTCATCAGGTGCTTTTTCGCAGTGGCTTTTTTCGGGTGCGATTTATTGGATCGGGGTTTCGACTTTGATTCAGCCGGGCTGAAGAGTCGCTTCAACTGGTTTGTCTCGTCCTTGTCGAGCGGAGCGCGGTTGACAAGCAGTTCGATGACCGGAATCACGCTGCCGCTTCCAACAGTATCAATCAGCATTTCCAGCATTCCCGAACTGGCAGCCTGCGGTTCGACGACGGCACGGTATTTTGTTGGCCTGCTATCTGATTTCGCGACAACCCCTTTGTCGACAAGACGATTCAATTGCGTTTGAATTGTCGTATAACCGACATGACCGGGTTGCTCGTGAAATGCTTCTGATAACTTCAGCGGTCCCATTTTCCAAAGCACGGCCATCAGACGCATTTCACCGACTGACAGCTTCGCCGATCGCTTTTTTCTTGGCATGAATCTCTCCGTGTGCGGGGAACCCGCGATGCATTCCTGAAATGCCTTATCCTCAGCCATGAACAGATTAACACGTGCGACTGCGAAAGGGGAATTCAGAATGCGAGAATCCGATTTCGCAACTTCACAGGTGGTCACTCCCCGTTTTCTGCCAGCCTGCTATTATCTGTGACACGGCATCGGGTGTTCATTATTTCAGCCAATCACCTGCAATCGATTCGAAGCGAAAACTCTGAAACATTCCAAACGCAAGGCACCAGGCTCTTCATGTCGAATTCGGATCGCTTTTCCACGGGGATACCTGTACTCGATCAATTATTGGGGGGTGGGCTGATACCGGGAACGCTGACCGTTGTCATGGGGGCGACGGGGATCGGTAAAACCCAATTGGGCCTTCAGTTCGCCCATGCCGGATTGCAGCAGGAAGGCGAACGGGGAATTCTTTTCGACATGACTTCGCGCGGGGATGCCCAGAATCATGCGGACTATGCCAGCAAACTCTTTGACTGGAAACTGGCCGTCCGTCCTCTCGACGGGCCATCGGCTGCCGAAGATGTCTGGATCCGCGAACGGATCCGAACTGACTATTTTCATGTGTTTGAAAGAACGGGTCGTCGAGTGACGATGCACGACCTCGATCGTGAGCAGTGGCAGGAATGGCGGGCCGAGCTGAACAAGAAGCTGGATCAGGCGATCGCGTTTTTTTATGGAAATTTCGCGCACGGAGTTCGTCGGGCTGTCATTGATGGCGTCGAACCGGTCGATCGGGCCAGCGATTCGTTTCAGTTTCAGTTGTTCGACTACATTTACCACCAGATACTGCATAAAGAGCACGACTGGGTTGCCCGAGACCTTTTTCGGGTCAATTTCCGCGCCAACGAAGAGGCGGTCCTGAGGCACGCGTACGACCATACCCGGTTGGCAACGATGCTGCTTTACACGTCGCATGAAGTCAGGCTGGACGATCTGATTGATCGACCGATCGAGAGTGGTGACGAACTGAGCAACGCGAATACGATTATCCTGATGGGAAAGGTTCGTGAAGGAAACCGCATGCGTCGGGCGCTGCACATCGCCAAACATCGGGGAAGTGCCGCAGACGACCGGATCATTCCATTTGAAATTGACGATACCGGACTGATACTTCGCGCAGACTGAATTGATACCAATGAAAATCCGGTCAAATGCAGAAAAACGCGTTCACAGTGGTGCCTCTGCGTTGAACGCGGATACTTGCTCACAAATAAAGCATTATTCCGGCTTGCGAACAGAATAATTTGGCCAAATCGGGAATTTGAACGTGAAAACGCCCGTTACCAAAGCAACCGATTCGACCGTCGGATTTGTCGACCCTGCAACATTGATGCAGTTAAAGTCGCTTGAATTGCGGGCTCGGCACGTGGTCCAGGGCTTCATGACGGGCCTCAATCGCAGTCCGTATCACGGTTTTTCCGTCGAATTCACCGAGTACCGTCAATACGCTCAGGGTGACGATTTGCGACATCTCGACTGGAAGTTGTACGCGCGGACAGATCGCTACTACATCAAGCGCTTTGAGGATGAAACCAATCTGCGGTGCCTGATGATGCTCGATGCCAGCCGATCGATGAATTTCGGTTCCGTTGGATACACGAAGTCTGACTACGCCAGGACGCTTGCAGCGACTCTCGCGTGGTTCCTGTCGATGCAGCGCGATGCGGTCGGCCTGGCGACATTCGCAGAGGTGATCGACGACTTCATTCCGCCGCGCTATCGATCCGGACACCTGCGGCGATTGCTGGTTTCGCTTGAAAAAACAGCCGATGGGCGCGGGACTCATCTCGCAGGACCATTGATTCAGATTGCGGAACGACTTAACAAACGCGGGATGCTGGTGCTGATTTCCGATTTGTTGGCACCACTGGAAACGCTCGAACGAAGTCTTGGCAGTCTGTCAGTTCGTGGACAGGACGTGATCGTTTTTCACGTACTCGATCCCGAAGAACTGAAGTTTCAATTCGGCGGACCTGAACTGTTCGTTGACCTGGAATCGAATCAGCGACTTTACGTCGATCCCTCGGCCGTACGGCGCGATTACCTGAACCGGTTTGGTGAACATTTGAAGTCGATCGAAGAAATCTGTACCCGGCTGGGTTTGGTCTACTACAAAATGAGTACCGATACTCCGCTGGAACTGGCCTTGCCCGAGGTCATTCGGGTTCGAATGCAGGTACGAGGCAACAGCCGAACGCGAATTGCACGACGTTGATGTGTGGCCGGTAACAATACGGCTGTTGCTGGTTCCGTTCGTTGAAACGGTTTTTCCCCAAAATCTGTCGCTCCGACATTGATTTTGTGAGCTACAGTTCAGAAGAGTCTTTCCCTTGGACTCGTAGATGACCGCGAAGTGTTCGATGGCTGACGCCGGAGGTGTCAGGCGAGCGTTCGTTTTCGCGTCCGGCGATAATTCGCCGTTTCCCCGTTTGCGAGCAAGGTAGGCTTTTCGCCATGTCCGATCGTTGGCATTATCGTATCTCCGGGAAAGAATTCGGCCCGGTGTCGCTGGATCTCGTCAAAATACTGGTCGCCGCAGGCACCATTGCGCCTGACGACGAAGTGCGGGATGAAAAAAACATCAACTGGATTCTGGCCTGTTCCGCAGCAGAACTGCACGGCCGAATTGCGACTCCGGTCTCTGAGCTTGTGGCCGAACGACGCGCGGTTCGGGATGAATGGTATTGTCGAGGCGCGTTCGGAGATGTCGGGCCACTCGCCATGAGCGACCTGATCCAACTCGCTGCGGACGGAGCACTATTGCCTGACGAAGAAGTGAAGGCGTGGGCCGACGACTACTGGCGACAAATTTGCTCGATTCGCCGATTGGCCGAATTATTGCCATTTTCAAAAGTGGAAATCCGACAGGACCGCATGACACAACAATGGCTCAGGACAACCTTTCGCCAAACCACGAAGAATTCACAGCAGCCATCGCCGGTTTCAAATCAGGACGCGGACGATGCGCTCGACATCCTTCCATTTCCTGGCGTCAGATCTGCCCGATCGGATGAATTGTCGGGTCCATGTTCCGAATCGGTCGTTGTGACGCCGCTACATTCGGTTGCTCATGTTGACAAACCTGCGTCGCAAGAAAAAATCAGATTTCAACAAAAAGCTGTCGTCACAGGCGCGGACGATTCTGTCGGAGCCTGGGAGCTTCAGAAATTCTCTCGAAGCGCCGATTCAGCGTCGTGGACTGGATGGATGGGGGGGCACGAATTTGGACCTGTCAATTTCTCGCAACTTCTGATGTGGGCAGTGACGGGACAACTGTCGCCAATGGATTTTGTTCGACGGAATCCCGATGACCAATACGTTCCAGCCGTGAATATCCCTTGCCTGTTCACAGTTCGAGCTGCCGCCTCGTCGCTCTCGCGTCGCCACGTGACGCATACTCGTTCGGTTCCATCGATTCCGTTCGAAACATTGACGACCGGAAAATAAAAGCCGGAAAACGGAAAGCATTTCCGGGCGAACCACTTTCCTTGCCGACTTTTTCGGGCCACATTGCCTGCTGCCGGGGAAGAAACCGTCAGGCGAATCGGCTACGATCATGGTTGTGCGAATTTGAAATATGGTCGCCCTCCGTTGGCAAGATTATGCCTGCTGATTTGTTCCCCGACGACGACGATGCCAATCCGGCGGATCCGGATCACGCGCTGATTGATGTCTTGCGATTGAATATCGTACCGGGGCTTGGTCCCCGGACCTATCAGTTGTTGCTCGAACGATTCGGTTCGCCGCGAGCGATTTTGCGGGCGACCGTATCGCAAATGCAGGAAGTTTCCAACGTCGGCCCCAAGTTGGCTATGTCGCTGGTGACTCATGGAACAGTCGCCGCCGCTCGCGAAGAACTTGCCCGCACCCGCGCTGCAGGCGTCTCATTGTATGTACGGGATAAAGCGGGATATCCGGGTCCATTGTCGCGAATCCCCGATCCACCGACGGTGATTTACTGCAAGGGAACCCTTGTCGAGGCCGACGGACTGGCGATTGCGCTTGTCGGGTCGAGGCACTGCACGGCTTACGGTCGACAACAGGCTCACCGTTTGGCGGGGGCACTTGCTCGAACAGGGATCACGGTCATTAGCGGATTGGCTCGCGGGATCGATGCCGAAGCTCATAAGGGCGCCCTTGAAGCAGGCGGACGCACGATCGCCGTGTGTGCCACCGGATTGAATACGATTTACCCGCCAGAACACGTCGAGCTGGCGAATTCGGTGATACAGCAGGGATGTCTGCTGACCGAATCGCCGATGGATCAAACCCCGAAATCGGGATTATTTCCGCAGCGAAACCGGATCATCAGCGGATTATCTCTGGGCGTCGTTCTGATCGAAGCCGGTCGCAGCAGCGGGGCATTGCATACAGCTCGACATGCCATGGAGCAAAATCGCGAAGTCTTCGCGATGCCCGGTCGAGTCGATTCGGATGCGAGTCTGGGGTGCCTGGATCTGATTCGTGACGGTGCAACCCTGATTCGCGATGTCGACGACGTACTTTCGGCGCTGGGGCCACTTTTCAAACCAATCCAGCGGACGCCAACTGAAACGGTTCGGAAACCGGCGGAACTCACTCTTTCGGATCAGGAGCGAACGATCCTCAATCTGATTTCGGCGGAATCGATCCCGGTCGACGAGGTTATTCGAGCGGCCAATATCGAAGTGTCGCGCGTCCTGTCGACCCTGACGGTGTTGGAAATGAAACGGCTTGTCCGTCGACTGCCAGGCGGATTTATCGTACGCAGTTAGCCGGGTTTTCCGCCACGACCTGACCAATTCTTCGATCTTCCGAAGTGATCTCGATGCAAAACGTCCGCTTCCCATTCCCTCGTCCTTCCAAACGTGGTTATACTTGCTGCGTCACGCGATAAGACATTCGCGTCATTCCGGACTGTGATCATTCGATATGCATTTCAAAGTATTGAGTTGTTGCCCGCATGAAGGGACCTTATGAGCCGACATGTCATGTTCTCTGTCGCGATGGCGTTCGGAATCGCATGTCTGGCAGGGGGCTCATCTGTTGTCGAAGCGGCCGTCGACGTTTATGCGCCGCCGAAATCCGACGACGTTCGTGGACGAATTCTGACATGGCTGGGCGAGCAGGCCGTCTCGGATGCTCAACGCGATCAGATCACGGAGATTTGGTCCGGTCTGGATGATTCTGTTTCCCCCGACCGTCTACTGGAATTTGTTGTACAGTCGTTTGCTATGGCCGACGCTGATGTGATGAAGCTGATTCGTGAATGCAATTCCACTGCCGCCGGGACGCTCGTCCCGAACGCCACCGTTCTGAACCAGCCGCATCGCAGCCCGTTTTTTGCTGCCAACATGAATCTGTTTTTTGGACGCTACCTTGTTGAACGGCGGATGTTCGATGAAGCGTGGGATGTGTTGAAAAGTATCGACGGGCGGCAGGTCGTCGATCCTGCATCGCTCTTTTTCTTCCAGGCGGTTGCCGCTCAGGGGATGCTGGAACTGAAACCGGCCCTGGACGCAATCGACCAGTTGTTGACAAATACCGAACGAGTTCCCGTCCGGTATTCCTCGACCGCAACGCTGATGCAGGCCGACCTGAAGGGGCTCGAAGAAAAATCGCTGGGCGAGATTGCGCGATTGATGTCTGATTCCGAACGTCGGCTGGATCTTGGTCGAGCGGGTGAAAAAGTTCAGGGAGTTCAGGAGCGAATAATCGCGAACCTCGACGAGATTATCAAAAAAGTCGAGCAGCAGCAGGGGGGAGGAGGCGGTGGAGGAGACGGTTCCAGCGACGGAAACAGTCCGGACGGCGGTACTTCGGACAGTCGCGTGAAAGGGGAAGAGGCGCCCGGCGAAACTGATAAAAAGCGGTTCGACAACAAGGGAAGTTGGGGAAATCTGCCCGCCAAAGATCTGGCGAAAGCCAAAAACGATCTGAATAAAAACTTTCCTTCACACTACGAACAAGCGATCGAGAAGTATACGAAAAAGCTGGCTGGCCGAGTGGCGAAGAAGAACAAGTGAGCGAAATGAACGGACTTTCACTGTTGGTCTGGATGACGCTGGCACAACTCCCGGCTGTCGATGTTGTAACGCTGACAGACGTACAGCATCGCGGGACTCTCGAATCGATGTCTGCCGAATCGGTGGTCGTGAAGACGGACGAAGCAACAGTTTCAGTCCCGTACGGTGAAGTCTTGCTGATCCGATCGACGATGCCGCCTGTAGCACTGGCAAATGAGACTTTCATTCTGGTTCAGCTTGTCGATGGAAGTCGGCTTCGAGTCACGAAAATCAGTTCATCTGGCACAGAAATCACTGCCTCGCACTCGAAGTTGGGCGAGCTCAAGCTTCCTTTGACGAGTGTCGCGAGCGTGCGGATGGCTGCTGCAGATCCGAAAATCGATTCCGAATGGAATCAGCTTCTCGACCGGGCTCCGAAAAAAGATATGGTGGCAGTGCGAAAGGGTGATGTGCTCGACCATCTGGACGGAGTGATCGGTTCGATGAGCGATTCGACGTTGCAATTTCAGTTGGACGGCGACGACATTGCAGTCAAACGGGAAAAGGTCTTCGGTTTGATCTATTCCAAACGCGACTCCACGGCCCGAAAGGCGGTCGCTCTGTTCGATCTGGTTTCCGGTGACCAGCTTGCCTTGAAACAGGTTGTCTGGAACGGGAAGGCGTGGACGGTGCGGCTGGTTTCAGGCCCGTCGATCGACGTGGCTCAGGAACTGTTTAGTGCACTGGACTTCACGATCAGCAAGTTCACTTATCTGTCCGATCTTGAACCGCGAACGGTCAAGCACACTCCCTATTTCGACATCCCGGACTTTCACGTATTTGACTACCGTCGTGACCGCAACTTCGACGGAAACCGGATTTCAGTCGGCCAAAAAGCGTATGCCAAAGGGCTGGCAATCCACTCGAGAACCCAGTTGAAGTATCGACTGGGGGGCGACTTCCGCAGATTTCAGGCGATCATGGGAATCGGCGATGAAATCAATCGTGGTGATGTTGATGTCATCATCAAGGCGGATGATAAAGTCATTTTCACCGGATCGGCCAAAGCAATCGAGCGGGGGGAAAAAGGCGTCGTTCAGCGTGCCGCGCCACAGACTCTGGACATTGATGTCACGGGTGTCGTGGAACTTGAGATTTTTGTCGATTTCGGCAGTGACAAGGTCGACATCGGCGACCGACTTTATCTGGCAAACGCTCGCGCCGTTCGCTGATTTCGCTGCACGGAACTTGTGCCTCAAATCGGAAACAGCATGTCACAAGCGGATGGAAATGTCGTCGTTAGCCATTATTTATCGAGACACCATTGCCCGGACGGCGAACCAGATTTTTTTCCATTTCGGCACTGATGCCCGTTTTGAATAGATATCGAATTTGCGGCGTTCAATTTCGCGAAGCAGGCCACCGTAGATGTCGAGCATCGCTCTTAGAATCGGCCGTCCTGGCGGTTCGAGATACTGTAACAAACCTTCGCTTCGGGCATAGTACGACTTTGCTCGTTCAGATTGAAATCGCATCAATTCGATAAACCGTTCGTCGACTGTGCGAGCCTTGATGTCGTTGGCCGAGTAGCCAAACCGGTCGAGGTCTTCTTTTGGCAGATAGATACGGCCTCCATCTGAATCTTCGCCAATGTCTCTCAGGATATTGGTCAATTGCAAGGCGAGGCCGCAATCGATGGCCAGCGGGATCGCTCGCTGATCTCGAAAGCCCCAGACGTGGATGCAACACAGTCCGACGGCTCCTGCAACGCGATAGCAATAACGCTCCAGGTCTGAAAAAGTATCGATCCGAAACGGATTCAAATCCATTGCAACGCCGTCGATCACGGCGAAAAGGTATTCGTGCGGAATATGATGTCGAGCCACCATATCCGCGATCGCAAGATGAGAAGGGTGCTCGGCAAAGGTACCGATCTCGGCCGTACCGGGAACGTGATCGAGGTCGGCATCGCCTCCTCGATTCAGGATAAACTTCATGGAAGTACGCCACGCTTCCAGTCTGGCTTGTCGCAATTCCACTGGAAATTCGTCGTCGTCACCCAGGTCGTCCGTAATGCGGTTGAATGCGTACAGCGCGTTCATCGAACGGCGGATTTCCGGTGGCAGCGTCATAAACGAATACCGGAAGTTATGCGCCGTCCGTTCGGTCAGCTCCCGACAGTATTCATATGACGCGGACAGCATTGGCGATTCGACTCGGTTTCGGGTGACAACGATGTGTATGGCGGATGGCCGGAAACGGGGCAGTTTCGAAAGCGGATTTCAAGGTGCTCTGCCGGAACGTCAGATGGCGTCGGTAGATTCAGCCAGCGTGAATCTGATGAAAATCGATCGAGCGTTGCCGCGCCCAGGGGGATTCACCGTACGTCACCTATCATAGCCGATTCTTGCGAGAATGCCTGCCAATGGAGGCTGTCTTTGATTTGATTCGGTCGATCAGCGTTCGGTCACTGCTCTGCAACGAACGGCCAAGGTAATGCCGTAGAAATCGCAATCGTTCGGCAGGTAAAAGGGTGGTCGCTGAAAAATTCAGTTGAGCGAGATCTTTGATAATCCAGCGACGCGATAACTGTCGGTGTTTTTGAACTCGTCCAAGATCGATGATGTAAAGGCGCGTGTCGTCAGAATTCGACAAAAGCAGATGCCCGAGATAGAAGTCCTGATGGTGCAGGCCTGCGCCGTGCATTGTGCGGGCAAGCGACGCAATCTGGTCGATCAACCGGGATCGGACCGCCTCTGGCATATCCAATGCGGCTTCTTCGTTTGTAATCAGTTCTGAAACCTTCGTGCAGTCTTCCAGACCTTCCGTGATCAGGAATGAATCGGTTCCTGCTTTGCCGAACGCGACGGGGGTCATCGTGGGGAGTCCGACGGAATGAAAGTCGAGAATTGCATTCCATTCGTTTCTGGCACCAAGAATCGGCCAGGTGAGCCTGAGCAACGGCTTCACGTACTCTTTCCATGACGACCGAACGTGCCGCTTGATGTAGAACGAACGTTCGGTTCCGCAATCATCCAAAGTAAAGCGGAGCGTGACACGATCGGTTCGCAGATTCTTGGCGATCGCAGCATCTGCCGACCGGGCCCAGATCGAATCGAACGACTGCCAGCCGTGGCGGCGGAGCAATTCGGCGAACGCACTGTTCACAATCAATTTCCCTGAATCCCAGGCTTCCAAATTGAATGGAGTCAATCGGCGATCCTTGTGCGTTGGCGTTGTTGTAGGAGACGCGAAATTTGCCGGTTTGGAAATATTTCAGTTTTCAAGCTGGAACGAGTCATTCGTCGATCTCTGATTTTTGAAGGCTCAGTCGGATCATCCGTCATTGACTGATGTTCCGACTGCGCCAGCTTTTTCTTGCAAACGTTTCAGCTCGCACGGCGCGAAGTATATACGGCTTGCCGTCAGGTTTGAACGCTTCATTCCTGTCTGCCGACTCCGCAAGATCGGCAAAACCGTTCAAGGTGGTCCAATCCGAGAGTCGATCTCATTGAAGAAAGCCGTCCGAGTCTGGAAAATGGGGGCCGTCGTGAAACAACATTGTGGGTTGATCGCCATTGTCGCACTGTCGCTGATTTCAGGTTGCCAATGCTGCCCCTTATTCGATCAATATGCGAACGTCATTGATGACTTGAGTGACAAGCACGTCTATTTCGATCATTTCTATAACCCGAAGTGCGATATCAGTCGTATGGGCCGACCCGACTGGAACAGTCCGCTTCACAGCAGACTGTATCAGCGATGCTGCAATAACGGCTGCTATGACCGATACGACGAATGCCACGTCTATCCGCCACAGTATCCCTACGTATTCCCCAGCAACGTGATGCCCGCGCCAATCGTGCGGAGGTCGAGAATTTCAAGGCCCGCTGAAACAGACGACGACTTGCCGTCGGTTTTAAGTCCGGTTCCTGCCGCCGCCCCAACACCGTCACCCGCTCAGTAGACGGGAATGATCGCTCGAAGTGTTGCTTCGAGTTGCGACAACGCGAAATCGGTCGCTGCCCATTGGCGTTGTTCGCGCACCGACTCGCCAGGATACTGAAACCGGCCCGATTCGTTTTTGAAATCCGGCAGGCGATGTTCTGCGATGTGGCAGGATTTGCCGCGAACTCCCGTTCCGACAAAGATCAATCCGTCTTGTCCATCGGGAGCATCGGGGCCCAGATGTCCCGTAATCGCCACGGCAATTTCTGCTTCCGGCGTACGTTTCAAAACTCCTTCAACCATGGCTCTGGCAACCGGTTCGCTCACCGGCCCCGGATCGATCAGCAGAGACGCTGAAATCCCCAGCCACTCTGCCTTTGTCTCGAGCCGATAGACGACCGCAGATCCGCAGTAGACTTTGGAAATCCCGGGAACCGTTGCCATAAGTGCTGACATCAGCCCCCCGGTGCAACTTTCGGCAAACACTATTTTCCGATCGAACTGAAACAGCATCGAGGAAATGTCCAAAACGCGTTTTTCGAGCGGTTGTTTCACGAGAGACCTCTGCGAGCATTAACGATGCTGGTGTCAAAGCCTTGGGGAGCAGGAACGTTGAGATATTAACGAAGTTCGAGCGTCCAGGGCAGAAGCGTACTACCACCGACGGGCACTTGATGCGTCGCAGTCGATGAAAGTGCTCATGTAAAGCTGCGTTGACTTTGACGGTGCGGTGTCTGATGCCGTTAAAAAAAACGACAAAAGTTCAGCAATCGGCTCATGAGAGATTCTTACGAGTCGTCATCAAAAAAGCCATGAATTACAGGCTTTCACGGGAAAATATTATGACTCTCGGGGTCGTAGTAATTGTGCCGATGAATCATCTCGCTCCCCTCGACGACCTCAGCCGCGATCGGAAGTCTGCCGGTGGAATCGGGAAGGGGAGCAAGCAGAAACTGCCTGTCTTTTGGCGGGCGAAAACGGCGGTTGTTTGATGATACCGTCACGATCAGGGGTATGGGGGGAACCACGGTATGCCACACTCGTTCTTACGGGGAAGTTGGCTGCGCAAGGTGTCAGTCGGTGCGGTAATGTACCTTGTGGTATTTTACCCTGCCGTGGCGGCACTCGACGCCGCAGAGGGACCCAATGCATCGGAAGGGGCGGTACAGGCGAATGGCCGAGCGTCAATTCGCGAGACTGATTCGGACGATCACGGTCAGTACCCGGGGCTGACGTTCGTCAAATCCGGCTCGTCGTCAGCGGTCATTCGAAAGCAGGCTCTGATCGATTTGCAAATCGATCGCCTGGCTCCGGAAGCGCAGCGGAAGTCGCAACTTGTGGTCAAGAATCTGGGGATGTTCCGCCGACTGCCGACAATTTCGTTCGAATGCGATCCTGATGTCTACGACTATTTCCTGAGAAATCCTGACGTCGCTGTTTCGACTTGGCGAGCTATGGAGATTTCGCAGTTTCAGCTACGTGAAACAGGAGCCAATCAGTACCATGCTGATGCCGGTGACGGGTCGGTTGGAGAAGTCGAACTTCTGCTCCATACCCCGACAGAAACATTGATACATTGCGATGGAGCGTTCAAAAGCCCGCTGCTTCCAAAGCCGATTGTCGCCCGATCGCTGATGCGATTGCAGACATCGTTTGCCAAAGATTCCGAAGGTCGGATGATTGGAACACACACGGGGGATGTCTTCGTCGAATTTCCGTCACAGGCTGTCGAAGCCGTGGCTCGGGTGATTGCCCCGGTCAGCCACAGTATTGCGGACCGCAACTTTAAGCAGATGACACTGTTTGTCCACCTGATGTCGCAGGCGATGGCAAGGCATCCTGGCTGGATCGAGCAGACAGGTAACAAACTTGACGGAATTTCAAAACAGCGGAGACTGGAATTTCTTGAAGTTTCAGCACGTAGTTGTGCGATTTCCCGCAAGCGAATTGCAGTAGCAAACGGCCTGCAGCCGCTGTCACCTGATGAATCACTGACTCCGTTCCGAAACTGGAATGTGCAACAGAGTTCAGGACAGGGGCCGGCACAGCCGGGTTTAACAGGAAAAAATGGACGTCCAGTCCAGTCTGCAGATCAGACGGGGACCACAACACTACGAGATTGATCAAATTCGAGATTGATCAAATTCCCGGAAACGATCAAACATTTCCGGGAGTTATAAAATTGTTTCGCGGTGGTCCTGCCCGGCCCGCCGCCAACCCAGCAGCCCGATTGCCTTTGAGCAGTCGGGCTGCTTGCGTTAGGGCGACTGGCAGAAAAGGAGATACCGCTTGCGGCTCGCAGTGAGGCTGACGCGGCGGGGTCTGATTCTTTATGCTGGCGTGTTCGCGTTACCAAGGGAGAGTCTTCATGCGAATTTGGGTCGACGGCGACGCCTGCCCTGGTGTCATCAAGGAAATTCTGTTTCGGGCTGCAATACGAACAAAGATTCCGCTGACGCTGGTTGCGAATCAGCCTGTGAAAGTTCCGCGATCAGATCTGATCGCAATCCTGACGGTCCCTGCAGGGCTGAATGTCGCCGATCAGCGAATTGTGGAGTTGCTTGATCCAGGTGACCTCGTCATCACGGCTGATATCCCGCTGGCGGCACATGTTGTCAACAAGGGGGGAACCGCGCTCGACCCGCGCGGTGAGCATTACACGCACGAAAATATCGGCGAACGATTGACCATGCGGAATCTGATGGACGAACTTCGCGGCGGTGGAATTGTCGAAGGTGGGCCGGCTCCGTTCGATGGTAACGACCGGCAGGCGTTCGCCAATCAACTCGACAGAATCCTTACGAAATCCCGGCGAAACTGAAACGCCGTCCGTTCACTATTTCGTGACAGACTGTTCAGCGGGCTCGACATTTTCGAGGTCGGCAAACGGATCGTCTTCGTCGAGATCCAGCTTGCGAGGCGCCGCAGGCGAGATCGTCGCCTTCAATGACTCACTGTCCGCAGGGGATACATAGAGAGCCTGTTCGACATAGCGTTCAGATTTTTCGGGCAGATTTGCCTGGACGACTGTTTGAGGTGCCAATGCCTTGCCACTGGCCAATTCCGATCTGAGATGCTGCCTGAGTGCCAGGCGTTCCGTTTCTTTCGGACCAGCGATCAGCAGAATATCGTCGACGATGAACCGGTCATGTTCCTGACGCAATGTAACTTTGGCGCCGTATTGGTTGTCACCGAGATGGACCACGACTTCTCGCTCACCTGGCGCGATCGACTTCAGTGGAGCTTGCAGAAACGTATCCGCTGACATTCCGGAATTCGGCACGAATCGCGATTGTGTCCAGACCATGCGATTGAAATCATTCGTGCAGTTTCCGCGAATCAGATCGAGTGCCATTTGCTGTTGTTCGGGGTCTCGGCCCAACGTCACACCCGATGCGAAATCCTGAATCGGAATCAGGTATTCCAGCGTCGATTTGACCGATTCGGGAATACCTGTCATGTGCCAATGGATGTCGTCAACCAGAAAACGTCCGCGTTCATCGCGTAACAGGTACGTGAAGATCTGTTCACCCTGGCGAACATCGATTTTTGTCAGCGCACCGAGGTACGAGGCCGAAATGAATTCGATATCTGTTGAATCGAATGATTCCAGCGGCATCGACGGAACGGTTGCTTCCGTCAGTTTGCTCCAGACCCGCGTCGTAAAGTCTCGCGTCGAACAGTGTTTGATTTCATCGATATTTCGTTGAGACAACGATTTGACGAAGATTTCGAGCATCCCCTGTGCCGTAAACATGGCAGAGAGTCGCTTTTCCTGTTTGGTTGCCACTTCGTAAATAGTAACATCCGAGACAGCGTAGTGCGGCAGTGCTTCCGACGAGACATCGGGTTCGCGCTGCATGTCGACTTGCACGAATTCGGTTTCGTTGCGAAGTGTAAAGTCGGCGCGGTTGCCTCGCAATTTGACCTGTAATTCGTGTTCTGGCAGTTGGGGGTCGGGCAGTTTGGCCTGCTTGAGGTCTGCAAACGAAAGACTTCCTTCATAGAAATCTGTCACGCACAATTCGGCGAGTGCATCTTTGTCTTCAGACTGGTAGGCGGCCAGAAAGGCCACGCACCGATTCACCGCATGGGCGAGGTTGAGCAGCGATGGAAGCTTTTCTTCTTCGTCCCGGGACGCGATGGCAATGTCCGCGACCTGCCAGTTTCCTTTCCGAAGTTCCAACGTAATGACGTTTTCTCCCGTTTGACGTGGTAGCCGGACAACAGCCACTTTTTCGTCCATTGACGCGCTTGGCCGGAATTTTCCGTTGCCGCTTTTGCTGCGCGTGACCTGCCTGGTGACCTGAGCGAGAAATGACGGAGGCAATTCTGCAAGTACTGCGCGGAATTTGGGATTGGCCGTTGCAAGGACCTGTTCGCGATCGCCGTGACTCCATGCATCAAGGAATTCGCGGACCGTCAGCAACAAATCCATCTGTTCGGTGACAGATTTGTAGGCCTCGACGCCCTTTTTCTTTTGCTTCAAATAGATGTCATCAACGACCCATTTGCCGGATTCTTCCCGGGTCAGTTCGTAAAAGACTTCCTTTTTATCCTTGTCTTTGCCGACCTGAACCGTCACCCGTTTCTTGTCTTTCGAGACTTCTTCGACTTCGACGACGGACAGTTTTCCGTCGGGTAATCGCAGGATTTCAAGATCTTCCATGGACGTCGCCGTCCGCAGTGCTTTTTTGTTGAAATCATCGGACGAGATCTCTTTCAATCCGTCCAGATTCTTCTTTTCAAGATTCCGGGCGAATTCTGCGATCGCCCGGCTTTCGATCATGTGCGCACAGCCTGACCCCGTCACCGCAATGATGATTGCGAGACCAACCGAATACACGAATGAGCGAACAGCTCGGGACATGCATGCCGTCCTTGGCGAAACAGCGCGATTGCCGCGCTGACTCAACAAATTGACGAAGACAGGAAACGGGAAGGGGAAGAGCGTCTTCTCGCAGATTCGCGATTTTCGGTCAAGATCAGGTGCAATACCATTTCTTTACGGTGCGAATCAAAAATCGTTTGACAGTCGATCCGGATGAACTATGTTCCTGAAAGCGTCCCGCATTTTACCGGAGTTGAAAATGAAAAGCGTCGTGATGAGCGTGAGACAATTCCTGGTGTCCGAAGACGGACCTACTGCCGTCGAATATGCCGTCATGCTGGCATTGATCATCGTCGTTTGCATCGCGACGGTCACGTCGATTGGAACGAAAGCCAACGCAAAGTTTCAATCTGCCGCCAGTAAATTGTAGACGCCCGAATCGAGCATCAGTCTTTCATAAGTTTTCTGAATTGATGCCACGGCCGCGTATTCGCAACGTCGTCTTTTGTCAATCCTGCCCGTCGCGCCTGGTCAATTCCGTAACGAAGAACCTCAAACCCGTTCGTACTGTGGGAATCAGTATCGATCACGATCGGAATCCCCATCGACTTCGCTGTCGCCGCCTGAATATCGTCCAGGTCCAGCCGATAGGGGCTGGCATTGATTTCCAACAAGATTCCGTAATCAGCCGCCGCTTTGAAAAACGTCGAAAAATCGATGTCGGCTGCCGGACGGTTGCTGAGCATTCGTCCCGTCGGGTGTCCGATCGCATCGACGTGCGGGTTTCGGATCGCATTTAAAAGTCGCTGCATAATCTGTGCACGCGGCTGTTTCAGACCGTAATGCAGAACGGCAATGACCCAGTCGGCTTCGGACAAGACATCGTCATCAAGGTCCATTGTCGCGTCTTCCAGAATATCGCATTCAATCCCGCATAAAATTTCGATTCCCGAGACTTCTTCACGCACCTTTCGGATTTCATTCCAGTGCTGCCTCAGTCGCGTCGCGTCGAGTCCGTTAGCCATGCTGACTCGTTTGGAATGATCTGTGATCGCGATGTACTTCAGACCCCGCGCTTTGGCCGCTTCTGCCATTTCGCGAATCGAGCCCTTACCGTCCGATGCGGTGGTGTGCATGTGCAAATCGCCCTGAATGTCGGCGACTTCGATCAGGTTGGGCAACTGACCTGCTTCGGCCAGTTCGATCTCGCCGCGATTTTCGCGCAGCTCGGGCGGGATCCAGAGGAGACCTAGCGCTGCATAGACTTCTTCTTCGGTACGTCCGGCAACGCTGTCATCGCCCCGGAACAAGCCGTATTCGTTCAGCTTCAACCCCCGTTCGATAGCGCGACGGCGAATCACGATGTTGTGTTCTTTCGAGCCCGTAAAGTACTGCATCGCGGCCCCATACGATTCAGCAGAAACGACACGAAGATCAAGTTCGATCCCGGTGCGGAGGCGAACTCGCTGTTTCGTGTCACCGCGAGCGAGAACCTTTTCGACAAGCGGATGTGCCGCCAGTCGATCCATCGCAGCCCCCGAATCATCCGAAATTGCGAGGACATCGAGATCGCCACACGTTTCCTTGCGCCGGCGGCACGAACCCGCGACAGAGACCTGACTGATCGACGGAAGTTGCCTGAGGTCCGCGACAATTTCGTCGACCGATTCGGTGGCGACACTGATCATGAACCGCTTGCCCGCTTCAACCGCGTGAGGAATCCCATCCAGAATAGACTGTTCTGTTTTCTTCCCGAACCCCTTTAATTCCGAAACCTTGCCCGCATCACAGGCCTCTTTCAGTTGAGCGATCGAGGCAATGGCCAGTTCCCCGAACAGCACAGCGACTTTTTTCGGACCCAGGCCCGGGATGCGCAGCATTTCGACAACCCCGCGAGGAACCTGCTGCCGCAGTTCTTCGAGTTGCGGCAATTGACCGGTTTCGACCATCACTTTGATTTTTGCGGCCAGGTCTTTTCCGATCCCGTCGAGCGATTCAAGATTGCCACCGGGCGTCGCCAAAATGTCTGCGACAGACCCGGACAGATTTTCCAGCGAGCGTGCCCCGTTTCGATAGGCTCTGACTCGAAATGCGTTCGCACCCTGGATTTCCAGCAGATCCGCGACTTCATTGAACATGGACGCAAGATGTTGATTTTGCATGTTTGATACCGTTTTGCCGTCGGACGCGGGGGGTTCAGTTCC
>JANXOO010001428.1 GCA_025353525.1 Schlesneria sp.
ACAGCAGGCTGCAAACCAACTCGGCCTTGAAACCTCAATGCGGCCAAGAGGTCGCCCTCCGCTAGAAAAGTAGAATGTCCCCTTTAATTTTTCTTCCGTCGCCACCCCTTGAAAACATCTTTCATGTTGCTGCCCCTCCTGCATCGTCGTTGACGGGTTCAGCAGTTTTCTTCGAGGTCGTTTGGCGGGGTTTGGTGAGGAGCAAAAAGGCGGACAGGGCGGTCAGGGTGGGTGAGATCGTTCACTGTTGCAGAATACGCTCAATACACTGATTGAGTGGGACGACGAGGCATGCCAGCCGTCGTGTTGTCGTCAGCTTATCAAACATTGGGGCTTGATATCGCTGCACCACGGTATCTGCCGAACTTTGTGACCCTGAGGATGAAGAACCTCACTTGGTATTCAGACTGCACTTTAGGAGAATTGAATTCTGATCGGCGCGGGTCATGTGCATAGCTTAAGGATCGTCTCAATTCGTGTTCGGAATTGTCTCGTGTCGGGGTCGTTGGGGAGAGTCGCGAGAAATTCCTCATGCAGCATTTCACGGACAATGGCGCGCCGACGATCGGCATGTGAGGGCCTTCGGTCGGGGTTGTCCCAAGGGCGATCGGTGCGGTCGGTCAGGGTGGAATGTTCGCGGTCCCACATCGCGAGTTCGACCAACGTGAACACCCACTGATTCAGGTTCCAGCAGCCGATGTTCGACCACACGTTGCGCACCTGCTGTTGACCCGCGCCGCAGACTTCCTTCACGTCGTGGAAGTGTTCTTCAATGGCCCAGCGATCAGCAACCGTTTCCAGGATGTCGCGCGGCGTGGCCGTGGCATCGGTACAGAAGTAAGGCGCCCAATTGCCATCATCATACCGGACGATGACAACGCGGATCACGCCGCCGGTCAATGCCGTCGTTCCAGTGAACGTCTTGAACTTGCGAGTGACCTCGTGGCCGCGACATTGATACGTGATCGATGTCCAGCCATCGGGGTGACGGGCTCGCTTGGCGAGATCGATCCTGTTCACTCCGTAGATGCGAGGTCGCCCTCGTTGCCCCGGCTGGGGCTCGGGGGGCAGATCGAACAGTTTCGCATCTCTGCGCAAACGACTGACGAGGACAATTCCCGCCTTCAGAAGCGGTCGGATAAACGGATTGGCAGCATACGCCCCGTCGGCAACAACCCAAACCTTGGCCAGGCACTGCAGAGAGCGCAACGTGGTCACGCACCACAACACGAGTTCGACGGCCAACTGATGTTTCGTGCGGAATTTCCAGCCGTGCTTGGCATTCAGCGCGGGGACATCCACCTCGCGAACGTACAAGAGAGAGCGCAGCGGAAGCGCGATCACGCCCCAGATCGGATGCGTTGCCACGTAGGCCAACGAGACCCAGTTGTGCCCGTAGAGAAATTCGCCGTCCGCCGGACCGGCGGTCGGGTTATGATGCACGCCCGCGCCTTCGACGTGCTTCCCATATCTCGCCGTCGGCGTGTCATCAACGGCAAGCAAGATGCGACCGTTCGGACCGGGATCGAATTGCCCAACGATCCGCTTGAGGACCGCCTCGGCGAGCGGTTGCGACCTGTGGCCAACGCTGATGAGACAGTCGTAAAACCGATCCCAGTCGTCCGTCACGCCGCCGGCGGTAAACCACGCTGACGCGGTACGACGATCATCCGCCAGCAACATCCCTGAGACGATGATCGCCAGACGAAACGCGATCCGACGATCCATCACAGTCTGAAGTGTTCCGACCAGAGCACCCAGCGCTCCCATCAAAGGCACAATCGCTCGCGATGTCATTCGACGCAAAGGATTCCGAAGATCCAAACGCCGGCGCTTGTCATGACGCGAACCTTGTTGCCTCTTCTTGTGCTTCCGTTGCGGACGACTCGACGAATTCTTACGATTGGCCATCCTTGGCTCCTGCGGTGTGGTGTTGGTACAACTCACAGCATCGCAGAGAGCCAAGGTTTTCTAAAAGGTCAATTCGCTGACCCATTTTCTCCTAAAGTGCAGTCATTTAAGAATGATGAAGAGTCCCTTACGGTGAGAAACAAAACTCATCTCGGAGATTACTTGTGGATATCACGACGCTATCCAGGTGGTAATCGAAGAAACGGGTCCGAAGAATTGAAAAAATCAATCGGACTGCCAGCGGTGGCTTGTCCGAAAAGCGCCTGGTCGGTCGCCCGTTTCCCGCAGAAAGGCGTCACTGAAGTATTTTTCGGTGCCAAACCCGCACTTGTGTGCGATCTCTTTAATCTGCATGTCGGATTCTGCGAGCAGTTCCCGAGCTCGCTGAATTTGAACTCGTAGCAATTCGGCCTTTGGCGAACGACCAAGGATCGCGCGAAACCGGCGTTCCAGAACGCTCTGTGAAAGTCCTGACTCGCGGACAAGATCAACGACCCGAATGCCGGCGCAGGCATGGTCGCGGATGTACCGCAAGGCAGCCGCGATTGTCAGATCATCGATCGCTAAAATGTCGGTCGATCGGCGCGCGACCAGTCCGAGTGGTGGCAGCCGGAGCGGGTGAAGCGGCGGCCGCCCGCCACCCATGACCCGATCAAGAATTGCGGCCGATTCGTAACCGACACGCTCAGAATCAAGTATGACACTGCTCATCGGCGGGATACTCGTTTCGCACAGCACAAGATCGTTTCCGGTGCTGACGACAGCCACTTCCTCGGGAACCCGAATACCACAGCGGGCACAGGCCGTCAGAAGGTGGCAACCGAGTTCGTCGTATCCGGCAAAAATCCCGACCGGCTTTTCCAGGCTGCGCAGCCATTCTCCCTTTTGTCGCTGCTCCTGTTCCCAGTCTTCAACCGTCACACCAACAATTGTCGACTCGGCGATCGGACAGGGGCAATCTGCCGCTTCGGCCAGTCGACGGAATTGCTCGCCCCTCTCTTCTGTGTACCGATTGACGGCAGGTCGCAGCCCACAGAAACCGAAACGGCGAATTCCGCGTTCCCAAAGGTGTTCAAATGCCAGTCGGGCAATGGCGGCATTATCACCTGCGACGAGCGGATGTCCCGAATCTGTCAGAGATCCGTAAAGGTCGATAATCGGTACACCACTGGAAATTACGCTGGAAGCAATTTCGCGATTTGGAAGCCGGGCAAGAACGCCGTCACCCTTCCATGCACCGATCCAGGGAGGAGGATTTTCGAGTCCGCGCGGCTCGAAATACAAAACCCAATTCCCTCGCTCACGAGCAAACCGTGCCGCGCCTTCGATAATCCCGCGTCCGTAGGCGCGCGACGATTCAATCAGAATCGCAACATGGCGAGGTTGATGTGAGCGAGCCATGCGATTCTACCGCTCGTGGTTCAGATTCAGGAATTCAACCAATCCCGTCTTTCGTAACGGTGATGATACCGCACATTTATGATACCGCACATCGAAATTGCGGAAACTGACTTGCAACCCAGGTCTCTGGTTCGTGGTGCGAACTTTGCTGTTTCAGGAGGTATGTTTGAACCTGATCCGCCCCCATCGGTTTGCCAAACAAGTATCCCTGACCGAAATCGCAATCCATCGACTGCAGGATCACGAGTTGTCCATCTGTCTCGATCCCTTCCGCGACGATTTTCATGCGAAGGTTCTGACCTAACGTCAGCACTGCATGAACCATTGATGTGAAGTCCCGACTTCGTTCCATATTTGAAATGAACGATTGATCAATCTTCAGCACGTCGATAGGCAAATCCACCAGGTGAGCCAGCGACGAGTATCCAGTGCCGAAATCATCCATGTCAATTTTAACCCCCATTCGTCGCAATTGTGTCAGGATGTCTTTGGCCGCGAGCGGATCTCGCATGATCTCGCTTTCGGTGATCTCGAGGTGCAAGCACTCAGGGGAAATCGAATGTTTTTCAAGCGCGGTTTGCACTCTGTCGACCAGACTTGGCAATAATTGCTTCCGCGAAACGTTGACGTGGATGTTGCGAGGAGCGTCGGCACCGAATTGACGTTGCCACAATGAAAATTCCTGACACGCACGATCGAGGACCCACGCTCCGATTTGAACGATCAATCCCGATTCCTCGGCAGAAGGCAAGAGATCTAACGGCATCATCAAGCCCCGTTGCGGGTGCATCCATCGAACGAGTGCCTCGAATCCGACCGTCGTTCCTGTATCAAGCGCTACGATCGGCTGAAAGACAAGGATCAATTCGTCGTTGGAAATGGCTAACTGCAAATCGCTTTCCATTTGAATGCGTAGCTGTAATTTTGATCGCATCTCATCACTGAATACGATGTAGCGTCCCTTTCCGGCAGCCTTGGCTTCGTACATGGCCGTATCTGCATCACGCAGCACTTCGTCCGGCGTAGTGTATGATCGGGTATTGTTGACGACCCCGATACTTGCCGAACTGCAAACCCGATGGCCCGACAGAAAATAGGGCGAGTCCAGCACTTTCAGCAACCGGTCCGCCACCACCAGCGCATCGTTCGGAACGTTAATCCCTTCGAGCAAGACAACAAATTCATCGCCCCCCAGTCGAGCTGCAATCGACTTTTCTGACAGATATCCGGCAAAATCCGTATTGCGAAGCGAACTGCTCAGGCGATCGGCGATTTGTTTCAGCAACAGATCGCCCACATCGTGGCCGTGACAGTCGTTGACCATCTTGAATCGATCGAAGTCCAGGTAAAGAACGGCGTAGTTGCACGTCGGCACTTTGGCAATGGCAGCCTGAATCCGGGCGCGGATCGACGCACGATTGCACAAATCGGTCAGAGGATCGAAAAGAGCGTGCCGTTCGAGTTGACGCAGGAAACTCATTCGATCAAGAACCAAACTGACGCGAGCCTGCAGTTCCGGCATAATAAACGGCTTGCGAATAGAGTCAACGGCACCTGCCCGAAAGCATTCTTTCAATTGTTTATGGCATTCATTGCCTGTAATGAAAATCACCGGAATTGATTCCGGAAGTCCCTGCCCTCGAAGTTTGAGCAAAACTTCCAGACCGTTCATGTCGGGCAAAACGTAATCCAGCAGAATCAGATCGGGCGCGATGCGAAGTGCGAGTTCGATCCCCTCGCCGCCGTCCATCGCAGAGCAGAGTTCGACTCCATGAAAGTGCAGTATTTGGGCCACAAGATCGTGGATCTCGGGATCATCGTCGACCAGTAGAAGTCGGCGAGTTGCAACGGGACGAAGTGTCGCACTCATGATGTGGATTTTCGTTTGAAATCAGTATTTTGTTCGAAATCCGTTTCCTGAAGGATACCGTTTTCATGGAATCGACATCGCTCCGTCCTGCCGACGTGTCAGAATCTGCATATCTGGAATGAATTCACAATAAAATTCGAAACCAACGGTTTCGCAAAGAAAAATCGGAATCTCCAGTCGCATTCCAGCAAATACGGCCACTTGGGCTAATCAGGCCAAACCATTGATGACTGGCAGACATTGATTCCGAGGTTCGGTAACTATTTCAGTCACGTTTTCATGCAGATTTGGTTCGCCAGTCAGGTAACGGATACTCGCCACGAGCCCAAAATCGGGTTCGCAGAAATTCATGAAGTCGAAAAAACGGGAAAGATCGACGAAAAACAGGATAGCGGACGGGTCGGACGCAACGTAACTTATTGGAGTCTGCTGATTCCTTCCGGGCCGAGTGCGAGACGACTCTGCCAGGCAAGCCCGCCTCGATCCCCGCCTGAATCGTTCGACAAAACTTGAACCGGCCTCGTACGACATGGGTTGAAACAATCGCAACAAGGTGACTCATATCGGAACGCCAGACAATAAAAGATGTTCCGGTGATATCCGCTTGTTCAGTTTCGACGAATGATTCGTTCCGGGCCGCGACCTGTAAAATCTGCTGAAAAGAGAATGTGCGATGATGAATG
>JANXOO010001438.1 GCA_025353525.1 Schlesneria sp.
TACTCTGCGGTCTTCCCGCGAGGATAGCCGATGATGCACATCCCTGCTGCGCAGAGGACGCCGATCAGGATCGCGCCACTGAAGGCGGACAGCGGCCCGCTGCCGCGTCCGATATTATCCAGAAAGAGGAACGAGATCATCGAAAGGGCAGTCACAACAACCATCCATTGCTTTTGGTTTCGACGGATGGATGCAAAGAACCTGGTGCTCATCAACGGAATCCTTTTCCCGGTTACGTCGTCGTCTCGAAAATAAACTGCCTGCAAAAAAACGGCGACCAGATTTCGAGTAACCAGTGAAACACCCCGAAAACAGTGCATTTCATCGTCACTCGCCCCGATCAAACCCGGGGTGATCTGCAAACTGCGGTGAAGTGGCTGACAAGCCCGAGGCTTGACAGAGCCCCTCATAACTCCTTATTGGAATTCTCCGTGCAGTCGTCGGCATTGTAGCTGCAGACGCTCGGCACACAAGGGATTATGTATCTTGCTCCTTTAGCCAGTGCATTCTGCTGTCGGCAGTTGGGCCATGGTTGGTTCCCTGATTTTCGTAGATATGCAAACGGAAAGTTTTCCGGTGACAGAAAAGTCGATGAAACGTCTCGTGATTGTTGAATCTCCTGCGAAAGCGCGGAAGATCGGCGGTTATCTCGGCAGCAACTACACCGTCATGGCGAGCATGGGGCACGTTCGGGACCTTCCCGAAAGCGCCAAAGACATTCCCGAGGAGATCAAAAAGACCAAATCGAACCTCGCCAAATACGGGGTTGATGTCGATAACGGGTTTGAGCCGCTGTATGTCGTGAGCGAGCGAAAAAAGAAACTCGTTCGCGAATTGAAAGATGCACTCAAAGGGGTCGGTGAACTGCTACTCGCAACCGACGAAGACCGCGAAGGGGAAAGCATCGGGTGGCACCTTGCAGAGCTGCTCGCGCCCAAAGTTCCTGTCAAGCGGATGGTCTTTTCCGAAATCACCAAAGAGGCAATCCACGAGGCGGTTCAGCACACGCGGGACCTTGACATGAATCTCGTCGCTGCCCAGGAAGCACGGCGAATTATTGACCGGTTGTACGGTTATCGACTCAGTCCACTGCTATGGAAAAAGGTCAAACCCAAACTGTCCGCAGGCCGAGTGCAGTCGGTGGCGGTGCGCGTCCTCGTACGGCGCGAGATGGAACGCCTCGCGTTCCGTTCCGGCAGCTATTGGGACCTGAAATCAACTTTGGCAACGGCTGCAGGTGCAGAATTCGACGCGACCCTGTCGACTGTCGGCGGTGAACGTATCGCGACAGGAAAGGATTTCGACGAACACACCGGCAAGCTGAAGGCCGACGCCAAAGTCACGCTGCTCGACGAGGTGACCGCGCGGAAATTACAGGCTCGACTGCTGAATGAGCCTTGGGAAGTCACCTCGGTCGAAACCCGAATGCAGACGCGCAAGCCGTATGCGCCGTTTACAACCAGTACGATGCAACAGGAAGCAAATCGCAAGCTGGGCCTGACCGCTCGCGACACGATGCGGATCGCCCAAAGTCTTTACGAAGACGGCTATATTACCTACATGCGAACTGACAGTGTCAATCTGTCGCAAGAAGCATTGAACGCGGCGCGAAAGTCGGTACTCGATCGGTACGGAAACGAGTATCTCAGTCCTGAACCTCGTCAGTACACGACCAAGACAAAGAACGCTCAGGAAGCACACGAAGCCATTCGCCCGGCGGGTACCGAAATGAAAACGGCGGAAGAGCAGGGATTGTCGGGCCGCGAAGCTGCGTTATACGGCATGATCTGGAAACGAACGGTCGCCTCGCAAATGGCCGAGGCCCAGTTGCGCTTTCAAACGGTCACGGTCGCTGTCGAAAACGCAGAATTCAAGGCGACGGGCCGTCATGTCGAATTCCCCGGTTTTTTTCGAGCCTACGTCGAAGGTGTCGATGATCCGGATGCAGCACTCGATGATCAGGAAGCGTCGCTGCCACCACTGGCCGAAAAAGACCGCTTGAAATGTGCGAATCTGGATTCAGTCGGCCACGAAACGAAGCCACCGGCACGTTACACCGAAGCGACGTTGGTCAAGGCGCTCGAAGCCGACGGGATCGGTCGACCGAGTACCTATGCGACGATTATCGACACGATTATCGATCGTGACTACGTGGTCAAGACGGGAAACCAGCTGGTTCCGACGTTTACCGCGTTCGCCGTGAATCAGTTGCTCGAAACGTATTTTCCAAAGCTCGTCGATTTCGGTTTCACGGCGAAAATGGAGCAGGATCTGGACGATATCGCCAGCGGGCAAGGCGATCGGCTGCCGTACCTGACACAGTTCTACCATGGTTCCGAAGGACTCGACGCACAGGTCATCGCCAACGAGGCAACAATCGATCCGCGGCAGGCCTGCACCCTGATTTTCGAAGGATTGAATTCGAGGATTCGCGTCGGCAAGTTTGGCCCGTATCTCGAAATTGAAAAGGATGGAGAGACGGTTACAGCGTCGATCCCGGACAGCCTTGCACCGGCCGATATCACGAACGCGATCGCGGACAACCTGATCGAACTCAAGCAGCGTGGCCCGCAATCGCTGGGTGAGCACCCCGAAACGGCGCTGCCGATCTATTTGATGGTTGGCCCGTTCGGCCCCTATTTGCAGTTGGGTGTCATGGGTGAGGATGGAACGAAGCCGAAGCGAGTGTCGTTGCCCAAGACTCGCGATCCGAACAGTGTCACTTTGACCGACGCACTCGCCTACCTGTCGCTGCCGCGCCAATTGGGCAAACATCCCGTCACAGGCCATGTGGTCAATGCGGGCGTTGGTATGTATGGCCCTTACGTCAAGCACGAAAAGACATTCAAATCACTCGACAAAACGGATGATGTCCTGACCGTGACAATGGAGCGGGCAATCGAATTGCTGGCACAAGCCAAAACAAAAGCAGTGGTGGTGCCACTGAAGGAACTGGGGCCTCATCCGGAAGACAAGGAACCGGTTCAGGTCTTCGATGGTCGATACGGAGCATACGTAAAGCATGGCAAGGTGAATGCAACATTGCCGAAAGGGAGCGACCCGATGTCGTTCACGATTGAAGAAGCGCTTCCATTGCTTGCCGAACGCGTGGCACGTGGCCCTGCACCAAAGAAATCTCGCGGCAGGTCGAGTTCCGCAGGGGCCAAATCCGAAACGAAAAAAGTCGTGAAGAAAGCCGCAAAAAAAGCGACAAAAGCTACGAAAAAGAAGAAGGTCGAATGACGCCTCAGGCGGCGATGTTGTCTTGAGCTGCGGCCGCGATTTCAGCAGCAGCAGCAGCGGCGACCGGCGGCGACAAGGCTGGTTCGGCGGCCACCACTTCCGTAATCAAAGCGCCATAGTCGAGCGCCCCCGGGCTTTTAGCGGCGTAGTCAAAAATCGACTGACCGAAACTGGGGGCTTCTGCCAGTTTGATGTTGCGGCGGATCCGGCTGTCAAAAATCCGGGCGTTCTTCCATGGGGCTCTTGGATCACTTTGTTCCAGGAATCGCATCAGGTCGTCTGTGATGTCTGCGGCAAGCCGGGTTGATGTCTCATAAAGACAAAGCACGATGCCGCTGACGGTCAACTCGCGATTCAGGCGGCGCTTCACCAAAGCTGTTGTTTCAAACAGTTTCGACAGACCCTGCAGGGCCAGAAAATGCGGTTGCAGCGGAATGAATACTTCTTTAGCGGATG
>JANXOO010001441.1 GCA_025353525.1 Schlesneria sp.
TGATCGAGCGTCGGCGAAAACGTCCCGGAGGTCACTTCTCCAATTCGCTCGTCCCCAGCGCAGACGTCACTGTGTTCTCGTGCGATCCTGCGAGAATTCAGTTTCAGGCCGACTCTGACCAAACGATTTGATCGCTGTGCGATTTCAACCAGCCTGTCACGTCCAACAAAATTCGGCTTTTCCAATTTGACGGACATCACCAACCCGGCCGTCAGGGGATCGACCGCTTCTGACAACTCGTGTCCATACAGCGGCATCGCCGCTTCAAGTCTGAGTGTGTCCCGACACCCGAGTCCACACGGCTTGATCCCCACCGGTTGCCCGGCCTCCATCAGTATCTGCCAGATTTTTGTAGCCTCTACCTGTGGTGTGATGAGTTCAAAACCATCTTCACCGGTGTAACCCGTTCGACTGACGAAGACAGCAATCCCCTCGATCGACGCTGATTTTCCGCTGTAATATTTCATCGCACTCAAGTCAGCATTGGTCATCCGGCTCATCAGAGCCAACGCCTGAGGACCCTGCACAGCAATCATCGCCGTTTCCACCGTCTGATCTTCGAATACGACATCGGCACGTTGACCCGCCTGGCAAATGTCCGGAGTGCGCTGCGCAATCCATTCGACGATTTTCTCGCGGTTGCTCGCGTTCACGACGAGTCCGTACGAAGCGGAGTCGATTCGATTGACGAGAACGTCGTCGAGAATTCCGCCATCAGCGTTACAAACGAGTCCATACCGGATCTGACCGTCGACCAGATTATCAACGCGGCACGTCAACAAATGGTCGAGCAGTTTCATTGCATCGCTGCCATGAAACGACAGTCGCCCCATGTGCGAAATATCGAACAGACCGACTGATTTCCTCACACAATGATGTTCGTCAACGATGCCCGTATATTGTACCGGCATTTCCCAGCCGCCGAATTCGACCATCCTGCCGCTATGCCCGGTGTGCCAGTTGAATAACGGAGTACGTCGCAAGGACATTTTTGATTTCTTTCAATGGTTTGCCAGCGGAATGAAAACCGATTCACCGCAAGACTACCTGTCACAAGCGGCGTCCGCATCCCTACACGAGCTGCTTCCGGCGGGACGACGCGTCTGATTGCTGATCAGCACACTGCTGGAGTCGCCTTACTTCTCTGCTTCCGGCAGATAGTCCCGCACAAATTCCAGTAACCCGAGAGCCGCCAGTTCCTCCTGAAGCCGATCGTCGGTTTCTGAATCGAGTCCGCCACGAACTTCGTCCAAAAGGTGCGACGCGAACCGGTTGCGCGCCCTTTTGAGGATTTGCCGACCGTTGTCAGCACGAATCGCGGTTCCGGTTCGCAAACTCATTTTTTCAGCGAGTTCGTCAGAATTCGCATCGGGAAACTCTGTCCTGAGTTTGAGGGCGACATATCCCGGTCCGGGCTTGCCTCCATCTTCCGTCAGCAGTCTGTTCCAGGTATTGTCGAGTACGGAAATTCGCCAAACCCGTGTCCATTCGGATTCTGAGGCGGCGTTGTCATCGCTTCCGATCAGTTCCATATCAACATCGACCATTTTGCGTTGACCACTTTTTTGCCATGACGATCGCACGATATTCCGGATAGCGGTTTTCATGAAATCCCGAAAACGCCCGCGTACAGGGTCGGCACCACCGAAGTCGCCTCGCATCAGTCGCACAAGTACTTCCTGCGAAAGTTCATCCGCCTGATCATCCTTTCTGACGATGCCGCCGACATAGCGCCGAATCGCAGGAGCGTACCGCATCACCAACAATCGACGGGCGTCACCCGCCGACTCGGGTCGCCCCGTCAGATGCGCATTTCGGATAAGACTCCACTGAGTTTGAATCGCTTCGATACGTTCTTCGGTCATGAAATAGTCCGCTGGAAGGATGCGATTACTGTGCGAC
>JANXOO010001449.1 GCA_025353525.1 Schlesneria sp.
GTTGCTAAACTCGAAGTAACTTATCGATCTGCTTATGTGTGTATTATACCTCCGCTGCCCAGAGTGCCGCGCGATGTTCCGTCGGGAGACGGAAGCGACAAAAATGATGACCGAACAATTCCCATTCCGGGAATTGCTGCACGGTGAACGCACCCCCACAACAATTGACAACCCAGATAACCGTCAGTGACTCAGCTATCGCCACTTTGGCGTCCGCGACAATTCAGGTTGATGCGAACTACGTGTCGAGCGAAGATGTTTTGTCGTATATTAATACTTCGACTCCTGGTATTTCCGGTAGTTGGAATTCCACGACAGGGACCTTGACCCTATCGGGCGTCGATACGTTGGCACAGTATCAGGCGGCGTTTCGGTCGATCTTCTATCAAGATACGAACAGCCATCCGAGTGTCAGAATTCGCCGGTTCGCGTTTATAGGGAACGATGGTTCGGGAGATAGTGCTGTTGCCGACAGATATTTCGTCTTCGCCTCAATGATCTCCAACATCGAAACGACGACCTATACCTATACGGAAGGCCAAGGCGCTGAGCAAATCACCAACACGTTGACGTTAGCGCCCACGCAGGGCAATGTGCTCAATATCGGTGCATCAATTCAAATTGATGCCAACTATGTTCCCGGCGAGGATGTGATGTCGTTCGTGAACACGAATCTCATTACAGGCCAGTGGAATTCAGCTACCGGAACGATGACTCTTTCAGGGACAGATCTCGTCTCAGACTATCAGGCGGCGCTGCGATCGGTAACGTACACCGACACCAGCCAAAATCCATCGACAACTGTACGACGATTTCGATTCTGGACTGAAAATGGCAACGAAGAGCCATTGGAAGGGAATCGATACTTTTATTATACCGCTGTCAACAACGCGCCCACGATTACTGCGCCAAGTTCGCAGTTCGCGCTCGAAAGAGCAGCAAAGCCGATCACCGGTCTGCAGTTTCACGATGTCGATGCCAATGCGGGGGTTGAAACTGTCACTCTCGGTGTCTCGCACGGAACATTGGCGATCAATTCTGGCGTGACAGGCGGATTAGCTTCGTCGGAAATCACTGGAAATGGCTCGGCCGCAGTTACGCTTAATGGAACCTTGAGTCAACTAAACGCCACGATGGCTTCGGCGACGGGAATAACGTACACCAGCGGAAATTACAGTGGCAGCGACGCATTGGCGATCAATATTAACGACAACGGGAATATAGCTACTGGCGGGCCACTGACTGCCTCTGCGAGTGTTCCATTGACTATCACCTACGTTGACGCGGCTCCGGTAGGAACGTCGGCGACCCTGACAGCAATTGAGAATCAATCTTATGCGTTTGCGCCGGCAAACTTCGGCTTTAACGATCCAAATGATACGCCTCCGAATACATTGGCCGCGGTCGAAATTACGACGTTACCAAGCGTCGGAAGTCTCACAGATAACGGGCTCGCCGTCACAGCTCGTCAATTGATTTCGATCGCTGAAATCACAAGCGGCAAGCTTCTGTTTACGCCGGTAACCAATGCGATCGCCATGAACTATGCCAGTTTTACATTTCAAGTTGAAGACAATGGTTCGACGGCAAACGGAGGTTCTGACCTCGACCCAACACCAAAGGCCATGACGATCAATGTTACCGATCCCCTGCCGACCGTCGCGACTGCTGCGGCCGTGTCACCGAGTCCGGTGACAGGGACTACGGCGACACTTAGTGTGTTGGGAGCGGATTACAAGGGTGAAGCGGCTCTCTCCTATACCTGGGCCACGACGGGTACCCCACCGGCTGCCGTCACCTACGGCATCAACGGTACGAATGCCGCCAAGAGCACAACCGCGACGTTCACCAAAGCCGGGAGTTATACATTCCAGGTCACGATCAGTGACGGTCAGGTATCCACGACGTCGAGTGTGACAGTGACGGTGAACCAGACATTGACCACGATTGTCGTCACGCCAGCGAGTCCAACGGTCAACGAAACGTTGACTCAGCGGTTTACTGCCACAGGAAATGACCAGTTCGGCAATGCATTGACGGTTCAGCCGACATTCACGTGGTCCAATACGGGTATTGGGACCGTCAACACAACCGGTTTGTATACGGCTCCGGGCGCGACCGGAACCGCTGCGGTCAAGGCCGTTAGCGGAACAATCAACGGAACGACGACCGTCACTGTCGCCGATCCCCTGCCGACCGTCGCGACTGCTGCGGCTGTGTCACCGAGTCCGGTGACAGGGACTACGGCGACACTCAGTGTGTTGGGCGCGGATTACAAGGGTGAAGCGGTTCTCTCCTATACCTGGGCCACGACGGGTACGCCACCGGCTGCCGTCACCTACGGCATCAACGGTACGAATGCCGCCAAGAGCACAACCGCGACGTTCACCAAAGCCGGGAGTTATACATTCCAGGTCACGATCAGTGACGGTCAG
>JANXOO010001475.1 GCA_025353525.1 Schlesneria sp.
CGGGAACCTGAACCTGACTGGGTGTCGTGTCTCGCAGATGAGTGTGGTAAACATACGGATAGACCTGATCGTACGACTGTCCTGCATACCGGCCACAGATGTAGTAGCTGACATCCAGAGTCAGCCCCAATCCGGGGACGGCCTGACAGAGTTCAACAGCAGTCTGCGGGTCTTCCGTCAGATGCCCCGATTTAGTTTTCAGCGAGAGGCGAATTCCAGCCGAATTTGCCGCCGCAAGACGGCTCCGCAGCCGGTCAATCTCTTCGTTGAAGGGCGTTCCAAGCGTCGCCGCCGGAATGGTGATCTGAGTGACTTTGAGCATTTTGGAGATTTTGCAGAGGCTCTCAAAGACATCCAGTTGAACGTCTTCCTGCAAATTGAACGCGACGGGCGTCAGACGAGTCGCCTCGCGATACGCCTGGAAGAACTTGGTCGGTGACGCCGCGATCTGTGATGGCTTGAGGTGATCACTGGCTTCATTCAGCCAAAGTTCGATCTTGTCATAGCCCAAATCGGCCGCATGCTGGCAGGCATTGGCGAAATTGGTATCGGAAAAACATTGAGAAGAAACAGCGACGAACACTCCCCCACACTCCTTTGATCCGGGCGTTCGCAACAATAACCCTTCAGGCAAAACCGGTTGCAAACAGCTTGGCCAGTAGACCGTAACGGCTGGTAAAATACTCTAATTGGGGGTTATCTGCAAGAACGGGAGGTCATTCCTGGAAATCTGTTTGCAGGTTCTTTGAGGAATGTTCTTACTTTGACGGACAAAATGCCGATAGAGAGGGCTGACAGAGTTCCCCAGGACGGGCGAGCGGCCCTTCCCGTGATGAAAATGGGCGATTCGCCTGGCAACGTGCCGTCGTCACCCACTGTGGATGGAGAGACAACATGCAAGTTCGTTGGTGTTTTGGACTGGTCGCAATCCTGGCGGTCAGCGTCACCGTTGGCTGTTCGATGACCAAATCAACGGTTCGAGGCCAAAATCCGGACAGTGGCGGCCCGATTATCGGCTCGGCCCCCGGCTATGGAGATCTGCAAAGAGCTCCCTATCTCGGTCGACACGGCCACGACTTCAAACCGCTTTCAGGCGTTCGAAACCAGCAAAACGGTTTCGAAGGCGGGTACTATTCGGCCCCCCAGGGAATGTACACCGACCGTCAACAACCCTACATGGTGAATGGATCCGGTGGCGGAGGCTGCCCTCAATGCAACAACGGACAAAACTGTCCTCAGTCCGGATGCCAGCACTGTGGTCACGGCCTGGGATACGTCAACGGGATGCCACAGCACTACCAGACACAACAATTCAGCGCGCCGCAAAACATGGTCTACCCCCAACAGGGAACTCCGTCCGGAATGGTGCAGTACCCCTATTACACCCTCCGGGGCCCAACGGACTTCTTTATGAAGTAACGTTCTACCTGAATCGGAATACCACGAATTCAAAAAGAGCACACGCGAATCGCGTGTGCTCTTT
>JANXOO010001495.1 GCA_025353525.1 Schlesneria sp.
TCTTCTTGATGTCAAAAACCAACGGACATCCAACAACCACTTTTAATGGCGAATTGACACCAAGTTGACACCAGAGATTTCGACTAAAGCTGTGACTGATTCCGGCTTTAACTGAGACACCCATTAGCGGCTTTAACCGAACGTAGCAATACGTTGCGTGGTCCTTTCGATGAATAGAGAAGAGCTACCACCCGATAGATGAGTTTTGGAAGGGATCATGGACAACTCAGGAATTCCGCTCTTCAGGCTTGAAATGAAAGGTTGCAGCGGGACCGTGTTTACGCCCATTAAATGGCCAGATGACGAAGTCGCTCAAAATGACGATGCCGATCCCAACCGGGATGAACTTGATGATTTCATTCGAGCATTCGAGGAATCGCTGGAACCGGGCGGCGACAATCATCAATGGGGACTCGATGCCATATCAGATGCCAGAATCATTCGGCAGTCAGATGGAGAAATCGTGGTTTACTGGAGTGGAGCAGGCGATTCTTGAAGGTTTGGTGATTTCTGTGATTTCATGACCCACCAAAAACGTTGCTCCACATATCCTTTTGGGCCTGTTTCGCCTGAGCTTTCACTTCTGGCGTGATGTACGCAGCAACGGTAGCGGTCGCCAAAACGAGCACGCCGAGATCATCTGAATATCCCACCACCGGAACCAAATCCGGTATCGCATCCACAGGGGAAATGAAGTAGCCCAACGCTCCGATGATTGTTGCCTTGGCCCACACTGGTGTATTGGGTCCATGAGCGGCGTAGTACAGTTGAAATGCACGGTCGATGACTTCGACTCCCGCCGCTTGCGCATAAGTACCCACTTTTGCCCGGAAATTCGGATCGGAGTAGCTGTTGCTGTATTCGCTTTGCGGCTCGGACATTTCTTTTTAATCCTTCAATGGATCACGACTGTCTGAAGAAGCGCCTCAATTGTACCATCAAGTTCAGCGAACTCGATGGGCCTGCGGAGAGTCCCAAATGTTCAATTTCCGCTGGGAATAGAAATGGACAGACGCCGAGGTTCATCGTGCGTAGCACGAAATTATTTTTGTCCAATCTTGAATACGGGTCGTCAGATTACATTGTCAATTCCCGGGCGGCAGATCTTCGAAAATTCGTCGTCTCCGCTTTTCTTCAATGAGACTAAAAACTTCCACGAGAATTGTTGTCAAGTCGACCCCCGCAGTACCGCTCGGGTAGAGTGCTTCCATTGCTTGGCCGGCCTCGGCTTGCGTCGTCCTTAAACCCATGTCCAGAAGCGCATCAACCAAGTCCAACTCTTCCCCTGATGCAGTGGTCAGCTTGCACATTGGCCTTTGCTCCCTCGATTCATGGTTTAAACGTGTCACAATCGACTGCTCAAATTGCCTCCACCTGGAGTTGACTATCGTTTCGTAGCCCTCGAAGATCTGTCGAATGAGATGTCCTTTGCCGAATCATTGGCGGCAAGATAGAATCACACGATTCAACGATCTGTTTGAGACTCCCGATTCCGCTCTTCTTTGACCGATTAATTCTCAATGAGCAACACGGGGGAAACGCCTGTAAATCATTCCCAGAAAGAGAACTCGCCATGCTCCGACGAACGCTTGCCTTTGTCTTCGTGGCGATGATGGGTGCATTGCTCGGTTACGTCGCATCAATGGAAAATTCCCGTGGTGACCGTGCTGTGCTGCTTGCACAGGAGAAGACCGCTCGTGCCGACGACAAAGGCAATTCATTCCAGATTGATCGCACGATTCTGCCAGTACCGGAACCGAAAATTCCACACAGCGATGTGCTGGACGCCAGAAACGCAAAAGCTCCGCCACGGTTCGACGTGACTGCTCCGCAGGGAGCGCCAAACGTCTTAGTCATCCTGATCGACGACATGGGCTTCGGACAGTCGAGCGAGTTTGGTGGACCGATCCACATGCCAACAATCGAAAAATTGGCGAAGAACGGACTCCGCTATAACCAATTTCACACAACGGCACTTTGCTCGCCCACCCGTGCCGCCTTGCTTACCGGTCGCAACCATCACGTCTGCAATATGGGTTCGATAACCGAAACGGCTACCGCATTCCCCGGTCAGACCGGACAGCGACCGAACAGCGTTGCACCACTGGCGGAAATGCTTCGACTTAACGGGTACAGTACAGCCGCTTTTGGCAAATCGCACGAAACCTCCGCATGGGAAGTCAGCCCGTCGGGACCGACTGATCGCTGGCCGACTCGTTCCGGCTTTGACAAGTTCTATGGCTTCATTGGTGGTGAGACGAACCAATGGGCACCGGCCATTTACGAGGACATGAGTCGCATCGAACTGCCGAAAGACCCGAATTATCATTTCATGACTGACATGACGAATCAGGCGATTAAATGGACCAGTGCGCAGAAGTCGCTGACCCCCGACAAGCCGTTCTTCACCTATTTTGCACCCGGAGCGACACATGCGCCGCATCATGCGCCGAAAGAATGGATCGCCAAATACGAAGGAAAGTTCGATCAGGGCTGGGACAAGCTCCGTGAAGAAACGCTCGCCCGTCAGATCAAACTGGGCGTCGTTCCCCAAGGCACCAAGCTCGCACCGAAGCCCAAGGACATCAAAGACTGGGACCAATTGGGTGCGGACCAGAAAAAACTCTTCGCACGACAGATGGAAGTTTTTGCAGGGTATGGCGAGTACGCGGACTACGAGATCGGTCGGTTGATTCAGACAATTGAAGACCTCGGCCAACTCGATAATACGCTCATTTTCTACGAGGTTGGAGACAACGGGGCGAGCGCCGAAGGAACGATGAACGGTCTGTTCAATGAAATGACGTACTTTAACGGCATCCCCGAAACCGTCGCTGATATCCTTTCACACTACGATGATCTCGGCGGCCCCAACTCCTATCCTCACTATGCTGCTGGATGGGCCGTTGCCGGAGATACCCCATTCACTTGGACCAAACAAATCGCTGGCAGCTATGGCGGCACTCGTAATCCGTTGGTCGTCCATTGGCCCGATGGAATTAAGGCGAAGGGTGAAGTGCGCTCGCAATGGCATCACGTCATCGACATTGCGCCGACGGTTCTCGAAGCCGCTGGACTCCCAGAACCCAAGATTGTCAACTCCACGCCGCAAACGCCGATAGAAGGCGTCAGCATGGTCTACACATTTGCGGACTCCAAGGCCAAGGACCGGCACAAGACGCAGTATTTCGAGATTTTCGGCAATCGTGGAATCTACCACGACGGCTGGCTGGCGCACACAGTTCACAAAGCTGCATGGGAAACCAAGCCACGTGAGCCGTTTCTCGAAG
>JANXOO010001501.1 GCA_025353525.1 Schlesneria sp.
TGAAGACAGTGCGGCCTGGTCCGAACCGTTGCAGAGCCATGAGGACATGGCGACCGAACTGGTTTCGCATGCGCTGGTCACCGTGTTGAGCCAGGACTGAAGCACCGGGCTTGGCCCGCGTGACAGGAAAATGCCAATACATGCCCGGCAAACTAGCCAGAATTTCGCGGTTCCGGTTCTGCTCGGGAGCGAACCGGAAGACCGGATCTTCACTTCCTTCCGCCGTCAGCTCAAGGTTCCACGTCTCACGAGCACTCAGTTGCACATCGGCCGTCGACTGGTACAAGCCGGGCTCCCACACGACGGGCAACATGTCGACCCAACCGACATCCCCGGTCGAAGCTCCGTCCCCGCCTGCTGATTCGAAAATTCGGCTGGTAAACGTTTCACCCGCGACGTAGATCAGGCCACCGCCCGCCTCGCCCACAAATTTTGTCAGCATCTCGTCCCATGCTGAACCGAGTTGCCTGACGTTCGGATCGACCAGAACAACGACATCGAAGAACGACAGTTCTTGCAAAGTTGTCGGAAGTCGCCTGACCGGTCGATGCCCCACCTGTTCGTAATTGTCGCCCGCTGACTGCAACCAGCAGGCGAGTTCAATCACCGGATCTCGCAACAGAGCGTTACGCATAAATTGTACTTCCGGCGACGCGGCACCAGCGACGATCAGGACGCGTATTCGCTGCCGAACGACTTTCATGGTCTTCATCGCCGCATTGTCGTCGACGGTCAATTCAGGACCTGCATCGACGACGTTGCCACGGAATTCATACTGACCCACTGTTTCCGGGACGTATGCGAACGGGACCCGCTGGACCTGACCATCTTCTCCCAATGGCACTTCGGTTTGGCCCACCTCGGTCCATTCTTCGCCTGATTGGCGACGTTCCAGTTTCACACGCGCTGTACGGCCTCGCATCCCTTGAGATTCAATCATCACGCCAATCGACAGCGGATCTCGTACGAAGACAACAGGGCTGACTTCGATATCAGTCAACCGGACGTTGCTGGGCCCATGTTCCGAACCGACCACCATCGCATTGATGGTGGTTCCGTCACGTCCTGACTGCGACGCCACCTTGCGTGGATCTTCACCACCGTTGGATTGGCCGTCTGAAACAACAAGTACCCCCGCCAGCGGTTGGCCCCGGTGTGCCGCAAGAGCTCCGTTGATCGCGTCGCCGAGTGCCGTACTGGCCCCGCGCGTTTGCACGTCGACCATCGGATCGGGTGATTCGATCCGATGTGCTTTACTGTCAAAACTGTAAACGGCAACCTGCCGACCTTGTTTCAGTTCTTCCCAGATTGGTTCGAGCGCTTTCTTCGCCAGATCGAGCCGTGATTGTTCACGAACCGAGGCAATTTCAGCGTCACTCGGCGTCGTCGTCGTGCCGCGCAATCCGTCGATCAGCCGTCGCGCGGTCGCGTCGTCGTACGGATCGGTCAATGCCATACTTTCCGATGTGTCGACCAGTACGAGCAGATGCGATGCCGTCCGTTCGCGGCGGTCGATCACCAGCACCAGATCGCAAAGCATCACCACCAGGCACGCGAGCGACATCAGTCGCAGGGTGCCGAGTACCAGTCGCGGACCAACGCCCAGGTTGCGGCCTTCACACCTGTAGAGCAACCAGACCCCGATGACGGCGGCTACGATACAGGCAATCGATATGACGGCTGAAAGCCCTTGCGGCAGCGAATGGAATTCCAGGTGCCACGCACCTTCCCCCGCTTCCTGAGGAAGTTGCCGCAGTCCGATCAACCATTTCAGGTAGGGATTCATCGTTACCGTTGTCTCCCGACCCAGGTGGCGAAACAGGTTTCGAGCCCCATCATCCCCAACAGACAAAAGGCCATTGAACGCCAGACTTCCTGTCCACGAACGCTGACATTCGTTCCTGACGATGTCAGGCCTGTGATAATTTCCGGCTCGACACCGCGCCAGCGGGTCCTCAATTCGTCGATCGTAATTCTTGCCAGATCGCTTTCTCGGGCATCCGGATTCACAGCGAAGGTATTCGCCCCTGCGCCTCCGGGCGATTCTTGCCAGGTCAATCGATACAATCCCGCCGCGTGCGTGTCGTTCCAGACGAGGTACTGAAACCCGCTAGCGGTGTTTTCCTGCTTTGATGCGGTGTTTTCCTGCCTTGATGCCGTGTCGCCGGATTGAGACAGCTTTTCAGCGAATGCAGGATCAGCCTCGACAGACAGTTGACGAGGTTCATCGCTACCGGGGAGTTCAAGGGTCGGTGCGGCAATCTGCCGATCGCTCGAAACCGGACAACGCAAGATTTCGCCAGCAGTCAGGTCGTTCGTTCCGGAATCAGTGCGGGCGATCGCTTTGGCGGTTTCTCGCATCGCCAACACGTAGCTCGGATCGGTCGGCCAATCGCTCCAGCTTTTGTCGGCAGTGATCGTCCAGAACAGCACCCGACCTTGCCCCACCGGCTTCTCGACCAAGGCAGGCGAAGCGGCCGCATCGTTCCAGCGTGCCAAAACCCGAACACCCGATGCGGGGTCGTCGACCGGATGCAACTGGTACCGTTTGTTGATTTTAATTCGTTCGAGGACCGATGAACTGAGTTGCCTCAGCGCATCAACGGCCGAAGGGGAGTTATCCTCAAGGGTAAGTCCGGTTACGGTTTCGTCGACGGGTGTGTCCAGCTTCATCGGCAACAGTCCTGTTCCGTCGGCGAACAAGATCCGGTTGTAATTGTCGGGGTCGACCTGATCGCCAGGAAAAATGACCAGGCCAGTCCCCGCTTCAACCAGCTTTCTGAGCTGATCGCGTTGTACCCCATCGATGCTGGCGACATTCGCCAACACGATCAGGTCGGGACCCGATTTGACCGCGACCGGCCATTCGGTATCGGTGACAGTTTCGACCTGAAACGCTCGTGAATCACCGATTGCAAGAGAGAGCGACAGGCCGAGGAAATCCGTTTCGCCCTGAAAGACCTCGGACGACGGTTCACCGTCGACTAACAGCAGTCGCAAATTCTCGCGAACCCGGACGACATCCCAGCGCTGGTTGTCGCCTGCCAGATCATCGAGAGGCAGCCGTAACGACACGTGGTGCAGGCCAGGCTCTTGAAATACGGCCGTCAGAGGCACCATCGCCGACTCTCCGGGTGCGAGTGACGGAAGTCCCACCTGATTTGGCTGGCCATCGATCAACCATGTGGCTTCGATTCCATCCAGCGACGATTCGGACGAATTTCGGACGGTTGCTTCCCACCGGATCGGGGTTCCTGCGAGCGCCAGCCGATCGGCGCGTACGAAGCGTTCGAAGGCCATTTGTCGTGAGGCCGATCCACCGACATCGATCAGGCGGACCTTGACGCGTTCGCCGCTCCAGTTGGATGGTGCTGCGACTTCATCTTCCCAACCGACACGTCGAAAGTCGGTAATAATGGTCAATGTCCGAGTCGGAAAGGTACTCGACTGAACCAACTTGTCGATTGCCAGCAGCGTCGATGCCCACGAGGTCATCGTTTCGGTCGGCTGCAACGTCTTCAGCAAATTCGTTGCTTCGTTCCGATCGGTCAGATCGACTTCGCGCAGCAGCGGTGATTGTGGGCGCGACGACAGTACGAGTGTGAACCGGTCCTTTTGACCAACATCCTCGACCGCTTGCAAGCCGAGTTCGACCGCATGCTGAAAGGCCGTTCGGCCTGATGACGACAGGCCCATGCTGAGTGAATCGTCGAGCAGCAGAATGTGACTGGTGCGCGTGTCACCGCCCAACCATCGCGCGATCCCCGCAGCATTCACGATCGGACGTGCCACAATGCAGACCAGCAGAACGATCAGTGCTGTTCGAAGTAACAGCAGCAGCCATTGTTCAAGCTGGATACGACGGCGGTTTCGCTGGATTGTCAGTTTCAGATAGCGCATCGGCGCCCACTCGACCTGTCGGAACCGGCGACGGAACAGCAGGTGGATGATCAGCGGGATCGAAGCGAGCCCCAGCCCCCACAACAGTGGCGAATTCAGAAAGACGAGGCTGTTCATCATCCACGTCCTCTGTGACGCACGTGCTGCGAGTTTTCGCGAACGTGCAGGTAATGACTGAGAGCCACCGCCGGATCTTCGTCGGTTTGCAACAGCAGATGATCGACACCCCGATTGCCGCAACCTTCGGTCACTTCAGTCACAAACTGTTTCATCGCGGCGCAGTAGGCTTTGCGAAACCCCCATGGCTCCGCGAAGAATTGTTCCGTCCCTTCGATGTCGCGAAACAACACGTAATCATCGAATGGCAGTTCGAGTTCATCGCGATCGAGTACCTGCAGCACGAGAATTTCATTTCCCCGGTGCTGCAACCGGGCCAATCCGTCAAAAAACGCCGTCAAATCGGTCAGCAGGTCCGAAATGATAATGATCAATCCTCGCTTCTTGATCTGGTCGCCAAGCGATTGCAGCACGGCTCCCAGATCGGTTTCGCGATCGGGGCGCGCTGCTTCGAGCTGACCAATAATCTGTGCCAGTTGCGATTGCGTTGCGGCAGGCGGCAGAAGTTGCCGTTCGGTTTTATCGAAGAGTGCCAACCCGACGGGATCCTGTTGTTCGATCAGCAGCGTCGCCAGCGCTGCTGCCAGCGTTGCGCCGTAGTCAAACTTTGTCATCGCGCCTTTGCCATAGCGCATGGATGCGCTGGCATCCATGACGATCGTTGCGCGAAGATTACTCTCTTCTTCGTACTGTTTGATGTAGAAGCGATCAGTGCGCCCAAGGACTCGCCAGTCGAGTCGGCGCAGATCGTCCCCTGGCGCGTATTCACGGTATTCCGCAAATTCGACGTTGATGCCGTGAAAGGGGCTCTTGTGCAAGCCGGAAATCGTTCCCTCGACAACTCGTCGAGCACGGAACATCAAACCGGCGATTGCCGCCAGAACCTCAGGATCGGAATACTTGGGCAACTTGGCCATCGAGCTGATTGACTCCGGGGCGAGCTGATACGTCGCGCAGCAACGCCTCGATAATGGTGTCGGGGGTCTGACCGTCGGATTGAGCGGAGTAGGTCGTCACCAGTCGGTGACGCAAGACGGGTTTTGCAACGGCACGAATGTCGTCCAGCGTGACCGATGTCCGTCCTTCGAGGGCGGCTCGCGCCTTTCCCGCCATGATAAGCGCCTGACCGGCTCGCGGCCCGGCTCCCCAGGCGATCCATTTCTTGACGAAGGCCGGTTGGTCGGCGTCGGCTTCAACCGCTCGCGTTGCCCGTACGAGTGACATTGCATAGTCAACACAGTGATCGGAAACGGGCACACGTCGGACCAAAGCCTGCAACTTCGGAATTTCGCTCCCGTCGAGGACTTTGGACGGTTTGAAATCGTTCTGTCCGGTGGTCAACCGGTAGATTTGTCGCTCTTCGTCACGCGTCGGATACCCGACATAGACCTTGAACAGAAACCGGTCGAGCTGTGCTTCAGGGAGTGGATACGTCCCTTCCTGCTCGATCGGGTTCTGTGTTGCCAAAACGAAAAACGGATCAGGCAGCACGTGCCTGTTTCCACCCGAGGTGACTTGCCGCTCCTGCATTGCTTCGAGGAGTGCGGCCTGCGTTTTGGGTGGCGTACGGTTAATTTCGTCGGCCAGCACGATATTTGCGAAGATCGGACCCGGCATATATTTCAGTTGCCGTTCTCCCGTTCCCCGATCTTCGTGCAGAACTTCGGTACCTGTAATGTCGCTTGGCATCAGGTCGGGCGTGAACTGAATTCGGTGGAATTGCAGCGACAGACACTCCGCCAGCGTGCTGACGAGCAACGTCTTTGCCAGGCCGGGAACACCCTCGAGAATGCAGTGGCCACGGGCAAAAATGGCCATCATCAATTGTTCGACGACAGCGTCTTGCCCGACAACGACGCGACCTATTTCCTGCCGCAGTCTCTGGTGGGCTTCTTTCAACCGGGCCAATCCGGCCAGGTCGGGATCGTGTGAATCTTCCATACTGCGTAAGCCTCGGCGTTCGTGGTGTCGTGTCGTTCGTCGTGTCGTTCGTCGTGTCGATCGTCGTCGTGTACGTATTCCCGGTCGACTTCTGGTTCGTTCGCGGCGTTGGTTCGTGCCGCTTGCGATCCCTCTCTTCATCAGGTGAAACAGTATTCCCGTTCGTCTGGATCCGTCGTTATCGTTGGTAAACGGGCAGGAATTTGTACGGCAACTGTAAGATGATCAGCGCAATGGCCGTTCCGTACGTCTTGCCAATGCCATCTCCTTCCCACCCTCCGTCTGACTTGTCCTGCAACGTCAACAGTCGATCCCGCACGGAAGGGAAGTAATTGTCCCAATACTCGTCACCTGAAAGGTAAAACGCCTGTGAGGCATACAGGTGGCAGTAATAGGCGTGCCCGAATGTTGTATCCATGCCCCAGCGATCAGCCGGTTTGGAGTGTTCCCAGATATAGTCGAGGCAGCGTTTGGCAATGGGTGCATCGTATTCGCCCGCGTTGTAAAGTGTGGCGACGGCAGCTGCGGAGATTGCGATCCTGGGTCCTCCTCCCGAACGGAGCGAATACTGGATGCCGCCTTCAGGAGTGCTACACTTTTCAATATATTTGACGGCTTCTTCGATAGAACCGCGTGGAACGAGAAACCCGGAATTATGCGCCGCTCGCAGTGCCTGAACCTGTGTGACCGTCACCGATCCTTCGTCTCCCGAACCGGGAATATACGTCCAGCCTCCGGCACTGCTTTGACCCTGTGCCGTCAATTGAATCCCGGCTTCAATCGTTTCTTTGGCCGAATCGCGCAACGAATCTTTGGTTAATGTGCCGTACACTGAAGCGAGGTACATCAGGGCAAAACCATGTCCGTGCATGGGTTGGCCGGAATCCTGATTGGCCGACGCAATCAGGCCTGATTTCGTTCGGCATTTGACCAGAAATTCCGTCCCGCGATGTAACTGATTCGCGTACCGACCCCGCGTCGGGCAGTCTCCGTGTGCCAGCATGGCAGTGCAGGCCAGCGATGACACGGCGACCGGATATGCCTGGCCGCCCTGACCTTCACGCCATACACCGTCGTCCGACTGAGTGCGAGCGAGGTATTCCAGCCCGTCGCGGACCGCTTTCAGAGTTTCAGGCGTGATATGCTTCGGCAAAACTTCTTCCGCAGCGTAGGTTTGAATGACAGAACAGTGTCTGATCGAAAAAACAAGAATCGCGGCAACGACAACCCGGAAAGATCGCCGAATGCCAGGTACGTGCCGGCATTGCAAATCATGGTCACCTCGCTGTGACCCCGCAGTGGCTTCGCGAGGCAGTCGGCCCGCATCCGACGTATTGAATGTTTGCATCATGGTGACTTCACTTTCGCGGATGACGCCGGCGATGTCGCATTGGATTCGGTGGCAGCCAGCGGTGTCGCCGCGTCAGCACTCGTGATCGCAAAACGAACGTGAAGTCGAATGGAGACTTTGCCACCCGACAGGCTGTCGGCCACCATTTCGGCCTTGTCTTCTGCCGAGTCGTCCTGACTGAAAGGCATATAGTTGTAATTCATATTTTGATGGCCCATTTCAAATTCGTCGACCGAAATGACGGCACCCAGTTTGACATCGTTCAGCCTGGCAAGTCGCGTCGCCCGTTTGCGAGCGTCTGCGACCGCCATTTCGTAGGCTTTCTCGCGAATTTCCGAAATGTTCGAGACCACGAATTTGACCAACGGCGTCTGCTTTGAATAGCCGTAGTACCGCATCATCATCATATCGTTGTCGGCCAGTCCGAGTCCGGCTCCGGAATCCTGTGCCGCGTCGATTAACTTGCCGATCGTCGACATCAGTTCTTCCTTGGGGATCTCGCCCACGTCGACAAGTCGGGCTCGCAGAGTACTGGCGACCTCGACCTGTGTTCGTTTGTTCTGGTTGGCGCCCATGCCGTTCCACATCATTTGCATCATTTCCTGCGCGTTACCAGGCCGCAGCGTCAATCCGCGTTCTTCGAGTTTCAGATTGTCGAGCTTCAACGCCTGAAATGTTTCGGTCGTTCTTTTGCGAGCGTCGCGATGTTTGACGACGGCGTCGTCTGTCAATTCTCCCTTTCCGACCATTCGCAGATTGATTTCGACGACATCCGGCAGTACCCGGACTTCACCCGTTCCGTCGACCGAGATTCCGATCGACGGAACCCCGTACTGAGCCGACGCGGGTGCCGAAATCGCGAAGAGCAATAACGCTGACAAACCCGTTCGAGAGGCTACGAATCGTTGTTTGATAGTTGAATTCATAGGGTCAATTCCTTCACAATGTCGATTGGACCGCACGTTGCGAGTCCATTGGAAAACGTCATTTGTTGGCAACTCCGTTCCCGGCGGTCTCGGCCGATCCCTCTTTTGCCGAATCATTCGCCGCCGATTCGAGGGCCGTTTGATGATTCTGGATCGGGTAGGCGGTAATCGCGAGGTTGGAAACCGTCAACAGAGCGTTCGGCGTCACGATGAATTCTCCACCGAGTGATTCGCGATCAGCCCCGCGAACGAAGTGCACCACCTGGCCCGTCGACTTGTCGATTTCAAGGATTCCGCGTGACGAAAAATGATAAATTCGCCCGGCGGTCATCAACTGGCTGGAATAAGTCGTTCCGAGGTTGACGTTGACCGACCACTGTATTTTCCGTGTCGCCAGATCGTACGCGGCAATCTCTTCACCACCGACATAAAATCGCTTGTCGTCGACACCGATAAATGTGGACAATTTAGGAATTGGCCGATGCCACAACAATTTCGGTCGTAGCGGGTCAACTGCGTACAACCGGCTCGATCGCATTCCTTTGACGTACAAAATGCCGTTCACCAGTTGAGGGGCGCTGACGGTCAGGCGGTCGACGTTCATACCGTACGGACTCCAGAACCGGCCGTTCCCCTGTTGACGCTCCGAGGCATAGTTCAATCCCCATTCAACGAGACCGGTGATCGCTTCGAGCTGAATCAGAGTGCCCGCATGCGTATCGATATATAACCTGTCACCGTTCATCAATAAAGACGGCTGAGTCCCTCGCTCTTGTTGACCATAATAGTAATTCTGTGGCTCGTTCGTGTAACTTCCGATCTGGGTCGACCAGATGATCTTGCCGCTTTTTGCGTTGAGGGCGAGGACGAATAGCTCGCGCCCCTGGTTGATTTTTCCTGCAGCCGCGTAGACGCGATCTCCCTCGGCGATCGGCTTGCCTCGGAAACTCCATTCTTTCAGTTCGGCCGCCTGATTGCCGTTGAAAAGCTGCTTGCCAGTCGCAAGTTCGCGGGACTGGATGTCGAATTTGGCGCCCCCCTGCTGCCGACCCATGTTCTGGTTCTGGCCTTTGACGTCGATCGCAACAGTCCACAGGCGATCCGCCCCCTTCGCAATCCCGTACTGCTCGATCGAAGAAACCGATCCTTGTTGGGCCTTTTGCACCAGATCGAAAAAACGACCACTGCGCCACGCCAGTTTGCCGTCCTTCAGATCGACACCGACATCGTAACCGAGCAGGTTCACGTAGGCATGAGTCTTGTCAGTAACGACCGGTGGAACGACGTCGGAATGGACTGCTCCACCCCACATTTGTTGAAGGACCAATCCCTGCTGAACTGTTTCTGATGTTGTATCTGCCGGTGGAAAAAACCGGAATTGCCACAGGGGAACAGGTTCTTTGTCGAGTGAAATATCTGGAGGAAGTCCTGAGGCGGATTTGGCAAGCTGCGATTCGGCCCCTTGCTCTTTCCCGGCAATCGATCGCAAGTGATCGATGGCGGAAATCTCTTTTCCCGCCAGGGTGATTTTTTCACCGGCATGCTGCTCGCCGACAACTCTGACGACCTCACGGAACTCAATCCAGTTTCGCAGACGGGCCAACCCCGTCCCGATCTTCACTCGCAATTTGACTTTGGAAATCCGGCTGTCGGGCCGCTCTTCAAGAATGGCTCGCCACGAATTCACCGCCTGTGCGAAGTTTCCTGCCTCGAAATGCAGGTCCCCCAATTTATTGGCCGCGTCGTCTCCGACCGATGTGATCAGATATCGGGAAAAGATCTGACTCAGCTTGTTCAGTTCTTCTGCACCGGTTGCCTGTTCAAGCAGCTTTTTGGCTTCCGCGTCAAAAAAAAGTCGATAGGCATCATGGCCCGCTGGAGGAAGTTCAAGTAACGCTTCGCGAGCGACCAGTCGGCTGGGAAGCATGATTCCATTGTCGGTCAGAACCAGGCCACTTGAAGTGGCTGCAAACACCTTTTCCAGATGTTTGAACGCTTTTTCCCACTGTTTGCGACCGGCGAATCGCCGAAAATCTTCGATCGCCTCGCCGATCTCGGTCGGCTGAACGGGCAACAGGAACGGAAGTTGATTCTGTTGTTCCGCATCTTCTCCCTCGACACCTGCGACAAATCGCATTGGCTGCGACTGGACGATCCCAGGCGTCAACAACAACGCCAGCAGACCGAACCCCGACAGGAAAGACCGTGAACCCGACGGCCACCGGAGTTGCGTCCGGTACAGCAGTTGCGCTGTTGATCGGGTCAAGAAACCGCGAAGAATTGGCGCAAGGAAGGCAAAAACCCTCAAACTCGCACGACATTTCGTTCGCCGGGAAATTCGATCGGACATGAAAGAGCGATCTTGAAAGCGGATTCGATGAGAGGGTGGCATCCCTTCCTGCAAAATGCATTGAGACAGGCATCCTTGCCTGCCAACGTCCGCAACACAAGCTTTTTTTCGAGTGACCTTTCGATGCGCCAGATCACGGGTGCGCCAGATCACGTTATCTTCGACCATCACAGCTTGTATAATCGGACTGTGACGATACACTACAGACTGAATAGGTCTAATGCAAATCAAATCTCCTGATACTTGTTAAAAGGGCAGTCCCGGCGTCTCGCATTTTTAAGCTAAGGCGACCCGCAGAAAAGAAGAGACTGGTCGCTGAAAAACGGGGACTGGCTCCGGGTCTTCCTGGTGCCTGTCCCCCTTTTTCAGCCTGACCGGAACCGGTTTTCAAAGAAGCGCAATTCCTCGCAACGGATAATACGAACCATTCAGTTGGACTGGGGCTCGAATGAAACGAGATCTCTTCACATTCAACTTGACCTCTAAGTGTTCTCAATCACCGCAAGGTGGTCGAACGAAAGTGCCGCAATCGACAAACAGCGTCGCTCGCCCCGTTAGCAACTTGACCCGTGTTGCCGGTTTTTCAGTGGCGGCACAACTGCCATCAGCGACAGCACAACGGTCATTCGCTGTACGAGCCTCGCTGATCATCATCGTCGGGATTTGTCTTTTGGTTCCGATGCGGTCTGTCATCGCGGAGTCACGTGCAGTTCCCGGCGAACATGACACGGATCAGTCGCCAAAACGCTCCTCCAGGGAGCTCGCCGCATGGATTGACGAGCGATTTCAGGAGTCCTGGAAATCGCAGGGCATCGAGCCAGCCCACGCAACGAACGATGCCGAATTCGTTCGGCGAGCGTTTCTTGATCTGATTGGACGTATTCCGTCGGTCGCTGAAGTACGAGGATTTCTTGACGATTCGAGGCTCGATAAACGGCAATCCCTGATCGAAGAGTTGCTACAGCGAGGAGCGTTTGCGTCCCATCTGGCAAATACATGGCGTGAACTTCTGCTTGCGGGAAACACCGCCATTGACGCTCGGGCGCAGGCTCCGGCTCTCGAAACATGGCTGAAACTTCGTTTTTCCGCCAATATGCCTTACGACCAGGTCGCCAGCGAACTTTTGACATCCGTTCTGGAACAAAACAACGCTCGTGCTCCAAGCCCGCTTGCTTTCTATCAGGCGGCAGAATTCAAGCCCGAACTACTGGCCGCCAGTGTTTCCAGAGTTTTCCTGGGTGTCCAGGTCCAGTGTGCTCAATGCCACGATCACCCGTTTGCCGCATGGAAGCAACCGCAATTCTGGTCGTTTGCCGCCTTCTTCAAGAATCTGGACCAGAATCGGGCTGCGGGAACGATGCAGGCTGACGCTGCAGATTCGGAAGAAATCCTGATTCCTGGTAAGGACATCCTGGTTCCGGCATTGTTTCTCGACGGCAGTCAGCCCGAACGATCCAAAGGAGCCGATAAACGTGTCGTTCTGGCACGATGGGTGACCGGACCACAAAATCCGTTATTCGCCAAAGCCGTGGTGAATCGGGTTTGGGGCAATTTCTTCGGACGCGGTTTCGTTCAGCCGATCGACGATCTGGATCCTGCCAATTCGCCCGTCTTCGGGAGCGTTTTTGATGAAGTCTGCCAACAGTTCCGACTGCATCGCTGCGACCTGAAATACCTCGTCCGCACGATCACGGCGACGCGCGCCTATCAACTTTCGAGTCGCGGAGTTCAGGGGGCAGCGAATGACCGACTGACATCACAGTTCGCACAAATGCCTCTGCGGCGGTTAACAGGCGATCAGGTTTTCGCCAGCTTCGTTCAGGCGACCGGTTATCGTGAACCGACCACAAATCGACAGAACGTCATCAACGTCAATGCCGGTGCTCGCGATGATTTTCTGACCAAATTCGCGGATTCGTCCGTTGCTTCAACCGAAACCGAAACAACGATTTTGCAAGCATTGTCGCTGATGAATGGCCGCTACGTTGCCGACGCGACAAACGTCGAACAAAGCGAGTTTTTGGCGACTGTGGCCGAGTCACCTTTTTTTGACGAGCCCGCGCAAATTGAAATATTATTCCTCGCAACCGTTGGAAGGCTGCCGCAACCTGATGAGCTGGAATTGTTCCTGATCAGGTCTCCGTCCGACGATCCCGCACCAAAAAAGACCGCACTTGCTGAAGCATTCTGGACGCTGTTGAACAGCGCCGAGTTTTTATTGAACCATTAGGAACCCGCAGTGAGGATTGCTAACCGTTTTGCAGATCGATTTGCCAGGCGACAGACTTTCGTGTCGATATTGGAGAATTGGCAATACAACGAAGTCCGCGTTTCCTCCAACGTGATCATTGATTGATGAGGTGAACTATGAAATCAGCATCGAAGCGCATTGAACAACTTGCCAGACGCGATTGGCTGAAACTATGCACGGCGTGTGTTGCGGGGACCGCGACCTCCGGTTGGTTTCAGGCACTGGCCGATGATGCGGTTCGTCGACCGGAACGTCGCCGTTCTTGCATCCTGTTGTGGATGAGTGGCGGGCCAAGCCAGATCGATACGTTTGATCTTAAACCCGGTCACGCGAACGGTGGTACGTTTCAGGAAATCGCCACTGCTGTGCCGGGGATGAAAATCAGCCAGCACTTGCCACAACTGGCAAAGTTCGCGTCCGATCTGGCCATCGTTCGCTCGATGAGCACCAAAGAAGGAGATCACAGTCGCGCGACATCGTTCGCGCACACCGGATACCTGCCACAGGGTCCGATTCGTTACCCGACGTTCGGTTCGCTGGTCGCCAACGAGCTTGGCGACAAGAATGCAGAACTTCCCAATTTTGTGAGCATTGCTCCGAATCGTGCTCTTAGTCCGCTCGCGTACGATCCTGGCTTTCTGGGGGCACACCTGTCACCGTTGATTGTCGGTGCCAACGGGACCGGAGCCGAGATGGACGAAAGCAATCTGAAGGTGGAAGACCTGCAGCCGGCACAGGAATTGGCTCGCGGACAGATCGACAAGCGACAAAAGAAGCTGCAGTCGTTGAACGACCGCTTTTTTGCAAGTTACAGCGGTCCACCGGCACTCAGCTACCGAGCTGCCTATGATCGGGCAATCACATTAATGAACAGCCAGGCGGCTTCCGCTTTTACGCTCGATGATGAACCGGCATCCATCCGTGACGCTTACGGTCGAAACCGGTTTGGGCAGGGGTGCCTGCTGGCACGTCGACTGGTTGAACGTGGTGTTCCGTTTGTCGAAGTCACATTGAACGGAGCGGGTCAACAGAATATCGGCTGGGATACCCATGCCGAAAACTTCAAGAACGTCGAACAACTCTGCGGAGTTCTCGATCCTGCATGGGCAACTCTGATGAGCGATCTGAAGCAGCGCGGATTGCTGGAAAATACATTGGTTGTCTGGATGGGCGAATTCGGCAGAACACCAAAAATTAATGATAACGGTGGTCGCGATCACTATCCGCAGGTATGGAGTTCCGTTCTGGCCGGTGGCGGTATCAAGGGGGGCCAGATCATCGGACGCAGCAGCGACGACGGGATGACTGTCGAAGATCGACCCGTCTCGATGCCTGATCTGCTGGCCAGTATCTGCCTGGGCCTGGGAATCGACCCGCTTGCCCAGAATCTCTCCAATGTCGGTCGACCGATTCGAATCGTCGATCCGGCAGCACAGCCGGTCAAGGAGCTTCTCGGATGAGAACCCGATTGTTTCCCGGAACGGTTGCGACCTTGTTGCTGCTGATCTCGCCTCTCGCAACATGGGCCAGGGAGCAACCTCGAAAAGAATCGTCGTCACCCACAGCGATGGCCGAGCAGGATCTGCTGCTGCTCGGTCCACTGGAACCGATACGGTTGCGGCTGATCGTCGAAATCGATGGCATCCCGTTTCGAACGGCCTGGTTGAACGTTTTTGATCGCCTGTTCACTCAATTCGATACCGACCGAAATGGCAAGCTGACTCCCGAACAAACCCGGCAGATGATGTCAATCTTCGTTCCGGCTTCTGCTGATTCTGCAGTCAGTGGCAAGCCGGGGACAACCGCCGGAATGCAGGACGAAAGCACGGGTCGGGAAGAACTTCAAAATCGTATCGAACGATCTGCCCCTCCCTTTGTATTGCGGCAACGGCTGTTGAGCGGCGGTGCGGGTCCCGCATTAATCCCGCTGCTGGATACAGACGGAGACAGTCGCCTGTCGCGTGAAGAATTGAATTTCGCCGAGCAGAGTTTGCATTGCCGCGATTTCAACGACGACCAACTGATCATCAAACAGGAACTTCTTGCAGGACCGAATCTGTCGTCGACCACCAGTTCTGACGAGAACGGGGTGAGTAACGGATCTGTCATTATACTCTCGAAATCGATCGATGCCGCCGCTTTGGCGGAGATTCTGCTGGCGAGATACGATCATAACCGGGACGGAGAACTGTCGCTGGTCGTCCCCGCTGAAATTATGTCGGCGGGCGGTCGACTCGCAGACCTCGATACGAACGGAAGCCGATCGCTCGATCGCGAAGAATTGCGCCGATTCATCGAACTTTCCCCCGATGCGACGCTTCCGCTCAGTCTTGGCAGCGGGGGTGGGGCGAGTCAAAAGCGAGGCGAAGCACTTCCTCAATATCGCATGCGTCGAAAACTTGACGGAGGTTACCAGCTTCACTTCGGCGCGAGTGAAATCAGATTTTCCCGAAACAACCGTGATCCGTCACAAGACAACACGCGTCCGCGCTTGCAAGACTTCGACACCGACACGAACAAGACACTCGACGAAACAGAATTGAATAATGTCCCCAATCATCCTGACTTCGTTGTGGTGGATGCCGACAAGGATGGCAAACTGACGGAAGCCGAGTTCGACGGGTTTTTCGTGCAACGATCACGAGCAGCCTCGGCGCAACTCGTTCTCGAAGTCTCTGACCAGGGGTCGGATCTGTTCACGGCACTCGACCGGAACTTCGACCAGGTGCTGACTCCCAGAGAACTTCACCTTGCCGCCCGGCTTTTGGATACAGAAGATCGGGATGGCGACGGGTTTCTGGGTCCGGTCGAGATGTCCAGCAGCCTGGCCCTGGAAATCTCACGCGGGGGTTCGCGCCCGGCCACGAATAACAATCTGGCCGCGATTCGTACGACGGCAGATCCTCAAGTGAAAGCTGATCGTAGCGGCCCGAGTTGGTTCAACAAGATGGACCGAAATCGGGACGGAGACATCAGTTTGCGGGAATTCATCGGCAGCCGCACGGTCTTTCTGTCGCTTGATCGCGATGCGGATGGCCTGATTTCGATTGCGGAAGCCACGGCTGCGACCGAAAACAAGGCAACAGCGAAATCACCGGTCGAATAACGGGTCGGTCCGGATTTCAGGATCGGCGCATGAACAATTGTCGCAAGTTGCTGACATGCCAGTGGATTTCTCCAAGGCGAATCGTCGAAAGAGGAAGTGAACCACAGGCACCAGAGACACAGATGAAGACAAGATAGAAAAAATGACTCCCCAAAAAATGCCATGCACGAACGAAGAAACGAGAAACCCCGGTCAG
>JANXOO010000015.1 GCA_025353525.1 Schlesneria sp.
GGGCAAGCCAGCTTGAAACCTGGGACCCGCATCCCGGCACGAATATCGGCGGCGAAGTCAGCGCGATCGACACCACGATCCCCGGCGCCCGGATTGCCAACCTGTTCCCGCAAACGGCCGAGCAATTGCACCACGTTTCGCTGATTCGTTCTCTCGTTTCCAAAGAGGGGGATCACGAACGCGCGTCGTATATGTTGCACACTGGTTATCGACCCGAACCGACACTCGTTCATCCCAGCATCGGATCGATCGCGATTCACGAACGACCAGCCGACACGGTCGAAATCCCGCAATTCATATCACTGGGTGACGCACATTTTCCGCCACGGGGCGGTTTTCTGGGTGATCGATTCGACGCGTATCGTATTCCTCAGCCCGGTGAAAAAGGACAAAACGTCAAACCGCTGGTCGAATCGAGTCGACAGGATCGACGCCTGGAAAACCTGGGTGTCATCTCGCAATCGTTCATGCATGGCAGAAAAATAAAGGTCGAGCAGTCATTGCACCAGCATACAATCGACGCAGCGCTGCGCATGATGAGTTCGGAACAATTGAAAGCCTTTTCTGTCGAAGACGAACCCAAAGCGTTGCGAGCAGCCTACGGAGATCATTCGTTCGGCAAAGGCTGCCTCGTCGCGCGCCGACTGATCGAAGTCGGTGTCCGTTCGATCGAAGTGGCGCTGACGGGGTTTGACACGCATGCCAAAAACCACGAAGGGCACGTCGCTCGGTCAAAGCACCTCGACCCTGCACTTGCAACGCTGCTCAAGGATCTGGCTGATCGGGATTTGTTGCAATCGACCGTCGTCCTGGTCATCGGAGAATTCGGACGGACCCCGTCGATCAACCCGTTGGGGGGACGCGATCACTGGCCGACAGGATTTTCGTGCCTGCTGGGCGGCGGAGGCCTGCCCGGCGGAATCGTCATCGGAAATACCGATCCCGAAGGAAAAGAGAAGAACCCATCAGATCCAATCGAAGTGGCCGATCTCTATGCCACAGTACTGGATCGCCTGGGTGTCGACTATGCGCGGGAGGTCATTACTCCGATCGGTCGGCCGATGAAATTCTGTGCGGGCCAGCCAATTGAACGACTGGTGGTAACCGGGTAGGATTCCGGAAGAATCTTATCAGTCGTGTCGACATGGCGGTTCGTATTTTGCCGATCAAGTTTCGTTGTAACTATTGTCGACAGTTTTTGGGCATTTCCCGCGCACAGGCGGGTGGTGTCGTCGATTGTCCGACATGCGGACGTTCGATCCGCGTACCGCTACTGGATGGTACCGTCCAGCCAATGCTTGTCCCGGAACTCAACCGCGAAGATTCGCATCTGTCGCGGGCTCTGGATGAACTTGCGCGACTCGTCGACGCACCGATTCCGACACTGGTGCCGTCCACTACGGCAAGATCCGAATCGGACGAGAATGACGCCGAGAACCAGATCCCGCAACCGCTTCCGGAACCGATCCCGATCGAAGTACCGCTGCTGCCGACGCCGGTCAT
>JANXOO010000051.1 GCA_025353525.1 Schlesneria sp.
ATCGCAATCGGCTCGGAAGCGACGATGTCGACCAGATCGACCGGGTTTGCCCGTTCCGTTGCTTTCCTGAGTTGTTCGACCGCCGCTGCCAGCCTTGCATCCGCCGATTTCTGCTTGGCACTGGCTGCTTCAATGGCCTTATCGGATTCTGCTTTTTGCTCGACCGCAACGGATTTGGCGGCCTCGGCCAGCTGCCCGACTTCCTGTTCGGTTGCCAACCGATCGGCCTGGGCCTGACGCTGTTCTTCTTCTGCGGCGGCAATCGCATCGGGGCGATGTCGATACTTCGCAACGGCGCTGCCATAGAATCCTATCAGATACTCGCCAGGCGGTGTTTTCAATGAACCCAGGTCGAGCACCGTATCCGAAAAATCGGTGTTGAGCGGAACGTTGAACTGAGGCACGTGTTCAAAACCCGCACCGAACGTTTTCAATTGCATGGTCGAACCAGAAAACTCGCTGCGGCGTGTCAGTACCAATGGAATCGTCAGCTTTTCACCCTCAACCACTTCGAAGACTTTGCCTCCCGCTGCAGCGATCGAAATCGGAGCGAATTCGAACCCGCTGACCGAGACGGGAACATCCGTCAATAGTCGCGGACCGGGAATCTCATTCCATGACTCGGCGATCGGCCATGCCATCGAGGCAAGTCGGCATGGTCGAGTGATCGTCGTGCCATTGATCGAAGCTCGACCATAGAATCTGGCATTGGCGATTGATCGTGGTGCATTCTGATGGGCCGTCACCAGGACGATTCCGCGTGAATGTCCCGCAGGAATCTTCAGCCCGCGGGCGGTGACTCCTTCGGGAAGATCGTCCATGCCGAACTCGATCTCACCGTCGAATCCATCGCGTCGGACTGCGACAACTTCCAGTGCCATCGTCCAACCGCCTCTCAATGCGATCGGTTTGGAAAGTGCGTTACGATCTCCGTTCCTCAATTCCATGTGCAAAGCCCACGCGACCACTGCGAAGTCGGGCGCGGCCTTGCGAATCACCAGCCGGTATCGGTTTTGCGAATCATTGCGGGTTCCGCCGAACAGGTCGGTCAATTGCAGGCGATGAAGACCGTCTTCCCTGA
>JANXOO010000073.1 GCA_025353525.1 Schlesneria sp.
CTTTCCAGCAATTGTCAGAGGTTGTAGTGGCCTCAAGTCAGGCTGCGCGAAGTATCACTGAAATTGAGGTCATCGTGAATTTCCGGAAACTCGTTGAACTGCCCGCCACAAGGCGTGAGTTTCTTTCACGGTCGGGAACCGGGTTGGGGACTCTGGGTCTGGCCGGACTGCTTGGAAATCCCGCATCCAGTGCTGCGTCAAACACGCCTGTACCCGGATTGCTGTCGCCGATGGCATCAAAGTCGGCTCATTTTGCAGGAAAAGCGAAACATGTCATTCATATTTTTCTGAATGGCGGGCCATCGCATGTCGATACATTCGACCCCAAACCGTCGCTGGCGAAGTTTTCCGGTCAGGTGTTGCCGACTCCGAATTTGCCGACCGAGCGAAAAACCGGTGCCGCGATGGCGTCGCCTTTCACATTCAAAAAGTACGGACAAAGTGGCATCGAGGTCAGCGAACTCTTCCAACATACTGCAGGACATATCGACGACATTTGCGTGATTCGTTCGATGCACGCTGAAGTGCCGAATCACGAACCGTCGCTGATGTTGATGAACTGTGGTGACGGACGCCTGCCACGACCCAGTTTCGGGTCGTGGGTGACTTACGGACTGGGGACCGAAAATCAGAACCTGCCAGGATTTATTGCCATGTGTCCAAACGGGCTGCCGATTACAGGTGCCCAAAACTGGCGAGCCTCGTTTTTACCCGGTGTCTATCAGGGGACGTACATTGATACGCGGCATCGCGAGATCGAAAAGCTGATCGAAAATATTCGCAATGATCAGATCAGTCGACCGGAACAACGCAAGCAACTCGACTTGCTGCAGGAGCTGAATCGTCGACATGCCGATCAGAGGGCGCACGAAGCCGCCCTGGAATCGCGAATTCATTCTTTCGAATTGGCATACCGGATGCAAATCGAAGCGACCGACGCCTTCGACATCCAGCAGGAACCGAAACACATCCTCGAAGCATACGGCGACGGTATTCAGGCGAGGCAATTGCTGATCGCTCGCCGACTGATCGAACGTGGTGTCCGATTTGTCCAGTTGTGGCACGGCGAAGGGCAACCGTGGGACAATCACGACGATCTTGAAGTCAATCATCGCAGACTGGCGGGCGAGTGCGACAAAGCGATTGGGGCACTTTTGACGGATCTCAAGGAACGAGGCTTGCTGGACGAAACCCTGGTGTTGTGGGGCGGAGAATTTGGTCGAACACCCACCGTCGAGTTGCCGACACCTGGTGCCAATGCCGGAAAAATCAACGGCCGCGATCACAATCATCACGGGTTCACTGTCTGGATGGCGGGGGGCGGCGTCAAAGGGGGCTATGTTCATGGAGCCACTGACGAATTCGGGTTCCGTGCGGTCGACAAAAAAGTCTCGATCCACGATTTGCACGCAACAATGTTGCACCTGCTGGGATTCGATCATGAACGTCTGACATACCGGTATGCTGCCCGGGACTTTCGCCTGACCGATGTCTATGGAGAAGTCGTCAAGGATTTGCTCGCATGAGCGACAATCCTCAGGGACCGCCAACGGTGATTTCTCCGGGGAAAGCAACGGTTCGATTCAAATGGTTGCGAACGTCGCGACGACTTTTCGCTCGTCTGATTTGGGTCTTCAGCCTGACGGGACTCTTGCTCCGCGTGACAGTTCGCGACCGATTCCATCCTTTGGCGTTGATTTTCTATGCCACACCGATTCCCGCCTTACCGATCTGGCATCTGCTGGCAATCGTAGCATGGGGACGGAGCAAAAAGGCAACGTCGTTTCGAACCCGCTTGTCGCCGAATCTCGTCAATGCAGTCCTTCTGTCCGGTCTGATTGTTTGGGCGTATCGTTCGGAGTACGTCGATCAGGCGATTCCTGCAGCCCCGAACGAACTTCAAATTGTTTTTTGGAATGCCGCTCACAGTGCGTCAGGCGTGCCTCATGTTGCATCGCAACTTCGGGAATGGAACCCGGACATCATCGGTCTGGTAGAAGCCGACCGGAAGAATTACCTCATCGCTGACGAATGGACCCGGGAATTCCCGGAATATGACGTTGCCGGAACGGTCTTCGGTGGATTGCTCGCAGTTCGCGGAACAATCCTCAGGCAACAAAGTCATGTGCTGAAACCGACTTCCTGGTGCCAGCAATTCGACGTGCGTGTCGACGACCATGAGTTCACGGTGTTGCTGGTCGATATTTCAAGCCGATTGAGTCAATCTCGCAGCACGCCGCTGCAGGATCTGGCCGTTCTGGCAGAGAGTCTTTCAACCAGACCATTGATGATCATGGGAGATTTCAATACACCGGACGATTCCGTCTGGTTCGTCCCTTTGAAAGCCCATTGTCGTGAGCTGTTTCGAAATTGGGGACGCGGTTATGCTGCGACATGGCCAATCCCGTTCCCGGTGTTGTGCCTCGATCAGATGTGGGTGAACGAGTCAGTCGCCCCTTCCATTTGCGACCATTACTGGTCGTACTTAAGCGATCATCGTCCGGTGCATGCGAGTATCTCGTTTCGCGATTTGCCACGTCGCCCGAATTAAGTCGTTTGCACCAGTTGGTTGGCGAGCGTTGTGGACGATGCACCGTGGTGGACACTATGAATTTCGATTCCTCAGAAGGCAGCCCCGCCGGAATCGCTTTTTGACAATCGAAAAAAAATCCTGGCCGTGAATTCAGCCAACGTTTTTCACTACAACCCGCACAAACGTGAAAATCAGCCCGATATCGCATAACCATAGACTACAAATCGGAATTTGATGTGTATTTCGCCTCCATTTCACGTTTTAACGTGTAATGGGGGATGTTTCGATGATTTCTGACCACCAGCGAATCGGTATCGCACTCGACGAATTGTCGGTGGGGGTGGTTGATTTCTTTGGACAGGAACTACGCGATGCTTATGGAGAGGGTTGGGAAACAACGGCGCGTTCGAGTATCCGCAGTCAGGCGACGCTTCCGCAAAGCGAATTTCGATGGGACGCGCAGGCGATTCTGACCGTCATGTGGGACCTGTGGAACCCGGTTTTCCGGAAAAAACTGGGGATCATCGAACGGAGTATCGTGAGCGAATTGCGAGAATTCCGTAATCGTTGGGCACATCAGGCCGCATGTTCCGAAGACGATTGCTATCGGGTGCTGGACAACGTCCAGCGGCTTCTTGTCGCATGCGGCGCCAGGGATTCGGCCGCACAGATTGAAGAACACAAACTCGAAGTGCTGCGACAAAAACTGGGGCGGCGGGTTAACAAAGAACTCGCTCGCTCGCGATTCAACCGATCGAGATTGATCGATTCGTGTCTTTACGCCGTGTGCGCAGTCGCGATTGCCGCTGTCATGATCCAGGTTTGGGGGCACCGGCATCCATCGGTTTCCGGATTTGTCGTTGGATTCACGATGTTCGTTTTCTGCTACCTGGTCTTCAAGCGTTTTCAGTCGAACCCGCCAGCCTATGGCGTTCACGAATGTAGTAAATGCAGCAAGGTCATCTACACAGAAAATTGCCCCTACTGCGATTCCGCAACACACGCGGTCACTCAGCATTCCGACACGATCAGCCCTGCTTTGATTCCATCGGGGAAACGAGGAGTTCTAAGGCTGATATACTTCGCGCGGACTGGTTTGAGGCCATTGAAAAATAAAGCGACATCTGGAAGCTGCCGCAGTGACGTTGGTTTCGCTTCGAACGCGGAAGTGGACTAACAAACGAAACCTCAGTCCGGACCGCGAGCACTATAAAGCGACTGTCGGCGAAATTCAGGTAATCGTCGGCATGCGTCAACCGCTGTAACGGATTCTCACCGCATGACGGTTCGCTCGACCTGATCGGCTTTCAGTGCATGTTGCAGGCGGATGTATTTCTCGGGATTCGCCTTGAATTGCTTGCGGCGTTCGTCCGACTTGAAGAGAAATAATTCATCGTCGAAGAACGCTCCGAAACGAATGTCTCCTGCCACCGCTTTGTCGGATTCCCAGAGTATCACAGGGTCACAGCCCAGCAGTTTTGGCGCGTAGGATTCGGGGTTATTGCGGAATTCAACAAGTTCTTCCCGCGACACAAGATGATAGGTCACCTCTTTGTAATCCCAGGAAAACCTGGGCGAGCCGCGATTCCACTGCCGATTCTTCGTCAGAGCGATCGGGCTGAATCCGTTGAGGCCTACCAGGGGCTGTGCATCACCTAATTCGAGTTGCCCCGTCACAACTCCCGCAGCGGTCTGTGCCACGTCGTTATTTTCCCGCGACCTTGTGACAATCAGGTCGCCAGCATGTGCTTTGACAAATCTCGCTTCCGCCTGGGATGCATTGGCGAAGTAGCCGTTTTGGTCTTGATAACCGGCATGCATCGCAATCACGCGACCGGACAGAGAATCGACGATGACATCGCTGGGAAGAGTTTCGACGTTATACTGTCGGACGAGATCTTGACGATGGTCCGAATTGACTTTGACGGCAATAAACCGGTTGCCGAGCAGGTCCTTAATCGTTGAGGTTGTGAAGACTTCCCGTTCCATCCGTTGGCATGGAACGCACCAGTCCGCGTAAAAATGGACCAGCAATGGCAGTTTCTTCTCTTCCGCTTCGGTGAGCGCGGACTTGAAATCCGTTTTGAAGACTGAACCGGATTCTGACCCGACAACCCGCGATGTTGTTGCCAGAATGACAACAATCAAACCCGTTGCAATAAACAGCAGCCGACGCCACTCGGAATCGCCACTGGTCACTCTCCCGACATTTGCTTGCGACATCTTCCGATCCCCGTCCCGCCTCGTGCTGCCGACTCAAAGGCCCTTTTTGATATCGGCGGACGGGATCGGATCAGGCGTCAACGAAATCGCCGATTTTCGGCAATTTCTGCTTCGGCTTGACGGAACTGCCGAGTTTGACGCGCGAGCAGGGCAGTTTTCGAATGGAACCGCTATTGAAGTCGCCTCGGAAAGTTTCCACGTGCCTCGGAAAGTTTCCACGTGCCTTGGAAAGTTTCCGCAATGAAACGTGTCGTGCAGTGGGATTACGCGCGAATTCGCGCTATTATAGCCTGAATGGCGAAACGGCGATTCAGTGGAGACCCGAGCGACATGCGCGAAAGACAGTGCGATATTCTGAACGACAACTTTGCCTTGACCAGAGTTTCAACATCCTGTGTCGAGCAGGTCAATTCGTTTCGTCGCCGGATCGCAAACGTGGCGAGTCTGGCTCTGCTTTTATGCGGTATTTCTGCTCGGGTGATGGCGGATCAGCCTGCTGTCATTAGTCCGCTATCGACCGACGACGCACAGAAAGTGTTTGTGCTGGCAGCGCCCGAGCTGATCGTGGAACTCGCCGCAGGCGAACCCGAAGTTGTTGATCCTGTGGCGATCGCATTTGGTGCCGACGGGTCGATGTGGGTCGTCGAAATGCGGGATTACCCCTATGGACCGAAGCCCGGGACTCAGGAAAAACCGAAATCGCGGATCAAACGGCTGTTTGATCACAATCACGATGGCCGCTTTGAAACAGCGACCGTCTTTGCCGATGAACTGCTGTTTGCAACAGGAATCCTGCCGTGGAAAAACGGTGTCATCGTCACGCTGGCCGGTGAAATCGCTTTTATTGCAGATCGGGATGACGATGGGAAAGCCGATTTCAAAGAGACCTGGTTTCAGGGATTCAGCCAGGATAACTCGCAGCTTCGAGCGAACCATCCCACATTCGGCCCTGACGGATTTGTATATGTTGCGAACGGACTTCGCGGCGGAACAATCGTCCCCGTCAAAGCAGAATGGCGGGAAAAAGGAGCTCCCTTGCCGCTCGCCGGCTTCGATTTTCGCTTCAATCCGTTGACGGGCGAATTTGGTGCGGTCGCGGGACATGGTCAGTTCGGCCTGTGCTTCGACGATCTCGGCAACCGGTTCGTTTGTTCAAATCGCAATCCCGTTCAGCATATCGTTCTCGAAGACCACTACACACGACGCAATCCGTTTTTTGCCGTGACGGCGACGGTGCAAGATGTCGCCGCATATGCCGAGCATTCCAGACTGTACCCGATCAGCGCCGCATGGACGACATCGACGCTGCACGCAAACCAGTTTACGGCCGCGTGCGGTGTAACAATCTATCGCGGTGACGGATTGCCCCCCGAAAACAAAGGGAACGCCTTCATTTGCGATCCGACAGCGAACCTTGTCCATCGCGAGACGCTGGTGCCAAGCGGTGCCTCGTTCGTCAGTCATTCGTCAGACGGACAACAGGAATTTCTGGCGAGTACCGATACCTGGTTTCGGCCTGTCAACCTTGCCAACGGGCCCGACGGATCGTTGTACATCGTCGACATGTATCGTGCCGTGATCGAACATCCTGACTGGATGCCTGCCGAGTTGAAGACCCGAAAAGACCTGAACGACGGCAATGACCGGGGTCGCATCTGGCGGATCAAATCGGACGAGTCGATCATGCCGCAGGAACGTTCTGACCATCCGCTGGAAAAGTTGTCCAATGCGCACCTGATCGAATTACTCGACCACCGCAACTCGTGGCATCGCGAGACCGCGATGCGACTGTTGCTCGAACGAAATCGCGACGATGTTCTCAATTCGTTGAAAACCAACTGGAAGCAAAACCGCCTGACACGCAGCCGGTTGCCGCTGTTGTGGATGATTCGAACGCTCGATCCCAGACTGACACCGGCGATCCTCGCCTGGTCCGAAATCGACAATCGGGACCCTCGAGTGCGCGAACAGGTCGTGTCGTCGATCGGTGAAAACCTTGATGAATTGCTGCCCGATGATGTCTACGATCTGGCTGCGGAAGAATCCGACGATCGTGTTCGCTTCCGATTGGCACTGGATCTGAGCGGCCGGAGTTCCGATACGGTGACGGAACGCCGGGCCCTCATCCGATTGCTTGATCGTGGAGTTGAAGATCCATGGATGCGAGTTGCCGTGTGTACGATGAAATCGGACCCGCCGTCTGCACTGGTCAACGAAATCCTCGATCACTGGATGACTTTGAAAAAGCTGCCTGAAGGAGGAGCTGAACTGATCGGCCAATTGAGCGAAATTGCGGCGGCACAACTCGATCCCAAAGTGTTGCAGTCGACTCTTGCCAGGTTGCTTCAGTTCGCCACGAAGGATTTCGGTGAGGCCTCGATCGATATTCCCGCAGTGGGCATTTACGGGCTCGGAGTCGGTTGCGGACGCCGGGGAGTCACGTTCTCGGCTCTTCGAACAGAACTGAGTGCTGCCGAAGTCGGACAACTGCGCGATGTGTTGGAACGAATTCGAAAAGACGTGGCCCGTCCTGAAACAGCCCCCAAACGCCGTCTCGAACGAATCCGGACGCTTCAATTTGCGGAAGGACCATCAGTCATTCCAACGCTGATGGAATTGTCCCTGTCCGATGCTGATATTCCCGTCAAAATGGCCGCGTTGGACGTGCTTGCGACTCATGTCGATCCGTCGATCGCACCAAAAGTTCTGGCCGCATTCGAGTCGCAGACGCCGCAACTTCGCCGGGCTATCCTTGATGTGATGCTTGCTGATGAGCCTCGAACGGCATTGTTGTTAACGGCCATCGAAAAGGGTGAAATCAAAACGACTGAAATCGACCCGACCCGACAGGTACGATTGTCCAGACACCAGAACAAGTCCCTCGGTCTGCGAGCAGAAAAGTTGTTTGCTTCATCGATCGCACCAGATCGGGTAGCCGTCCTGGCCCGATTTCAATCCTCTCTCGAAGCAAAGGGAGACGCCGCTCGTGGCAAGGTGATCTTTGAAAAGAATTGCGTGACGTGTCACCGTATCGGAAATATCGGAGTCAACGTCGGACCGGACATCGGAGACACGCGAGACAAGTTGCCAGCCTGGTTGCTGATGAATATTCTCGATCCAAATCGCGCCGTCGATGCCAACTATTTCGGCTTTACGCTCGTGACAAAGCGAGGAAAGACATATACAGGCCTCGTGAAATCCGAAACCGCCACGTCGATTACCCTGCGAATGCCGGAAGGAAAGGAAGAAACGCTGCTCCGCTCGGATGTCGATGAATTCAAATCGACCAGTCAGTCGTTGATGCCTGCGGGATTTGAGAAAAATATCACGGTCGAACAGATGGCTGATCTGATCGCCTGGTTGAAAAACTGGCGTTATTTGGACGGAAGTATTCCGCTGCAGTAATCATCGTGGAACATCAGATGAAACCCGGTCGATTGATACAAGTGTTTACGATTTGTTTCCCCTTCTTCTTTAGTACGGCGGCAATTGTCGCCTCTGACAAAATCGCAATTGTCCCTGCACACGTCAGGCTCGACGGTTCAGAAGCCCGGCAATCATTGCTGGTGACCCTGGTCGACGGTCCGCTGGTGACAGGATCGATCCGATCGGGACTGGAATGGTCGTCGAGTGACGAACGGATCGCAATGGTTGTGGACGGTTCGGTTGTACCTGTGGGCAACGGCACGGCGACGATTTCGGTGATCGCAAACGGATCGACCGCAACCGCTCAAGTTACTGTCGGGCAGTTCGAAGCAGTTCATGTCTGGAGTTTCCGAAATCACGTGCAATCTGTTCTTTCGAAATCGGGCTGCAACGGCGGGGCGTGTCACGGAGCTGCTGCCGGGAAGAACGGCTTCAAATTGTCGTTGCGAGGATATGATCCTGAGAGCGACTATTTCTCGATCACACATCAGTCGCGAGGCCGTCGTATTGTTCCTGATGACCCTGGTCGCAGCCTTGTTCTGACGAAGCCAACGGGAGCCATTCCTCACAAGGGAGGCGTCCGGTTTACCGAAGATTCGTATGAGTATCGCGTGGTTTCCGAATGGATTGCGCAAGGAACGCCTGCTCCGGCAGAAACAGATGCCCGAATTCAGCGACTCCAGATTCTGCCCGCCGCAGCGCGATTGAAACAGGGCACAGATCAGTCGACAATTGTGCTCGCGCATTTCAACGACGGCCACGTCGAAGATGTCACACGCTGGGCCAGATATACATCGACGAATCTTACGGTCTGTTCTGTCGATGATCGGGGGCTGGTCAAAGTTCTCGGGAGCGGCGAAGGCGCCATCGTCGCGTGGTACCTTGCTCAAAATGCCACCGCCACAATCACGGTGCCCTATACGCACGCAGTCGATCCCGACGTGTTCGCAAGGGCGAACCGGGTCAATTTTATCGACGAACTGGTGCTCGACAAACTCGCATCACTGAATATGCCACCGTCCCCCGGATCGGATGACAGTGAATTCTTGCGGCGGGTTTTCCTGGATACGATCGGCGTTTTGCCGACTGTGGACGAAGTAAAATCGTTTCTTGCCGATCGAAGTGAATCGAAGCGCGATGCGTTGATCGAACAATTGCTGGCGCGGCCCGAATTCGTTGATTACTGGGCCTACCAGTGGTCGGATCTGCTTCTGTTGACGGGAAACCGGTTGCGTCCTGATGCCATTAAGGCCTATTACAAATGGATCCGGGACCGCGTTGCCGAAAACGCACCATGGGACGAGTTCGCTCGCGGCGTCATTCTGGCCAAGGGAAGCACTGTAGAAAATGGAGCTGCCAATTTTTATGCACTTCATCAGGATCCGCAGGACATGGTTGAGACGACATCAATGGCTTTCATGGGAATGTCAATTCAGTGCGCACACTGTCATGATCACCCCAACGAAAAATGGACCAATGATGACTATTACGGTATGGTCAGCCTGTTCGCTCGGGTTCGCGGCAAAGGCTGGGGGGGCGATTTCCGAAGTGGCGATGGCATTCGGACGATTTTCCTCGCAGATCGCGGGGAAGTATTACAACCACGTACAGCGCGTCCACAACCGCCGAAACCGCTCGACGCCAAAGCAATTTCGCCTGAAGATCCCGGCGATCGACGTGAACATCTCGTCAAATGGCTGACGGCTCCACAAAATCCGTATTTCGCGAGAGCTATCGTCAACCGCATTTGGGCGAATTTTATGGGTCGCGGCCTCGTCGATGCGGTTGACGATCTGAGGCTGACGAATCCGGCGAGTAACGAAAAACTGCTCGGTCGACTGTCCGAAGAACTGATCCGAAACAAGTACGACTTAAAAAGTACAATGCGGTTAATACTGCGATCCGAGACGTACCAGCGGTCGCATACGGTAGTAAAAGAGAATGAAGCGGATCAGCGATTTCATGCGCACAGCCAGCCGCGACGCCTGAAGGCGGAAGTGTTGCTCGATGCACTGTCTCAAGTGACGGACGTTCCGACCGTCTTCAAAGATCAACCGGCCAACACACGAGCGATTCAACTGACTGATTCCAGTATCGCCTCATATTTTCTTGATGCGTTTGGTCGTCCCGAACGAGTTCTGACGTGTACCTGTGAACGGTCGGACGAACCGAGTATGACACAGGTTCTGCATTTGACGAACGGAAAAACGATTCAGGAAAAGGTTGAATCCAAAGAAGGTCGCGTTAGCAAGTTTATTGAGGCAAACGCGTCAAACGCAGAGATCATTGAAACGGCCTTTTTGGCCTCTCTGTCCCGTTTCCCGACCGAATCGGAACGGACACACCTGACCGGTTTACTGGAAGAAACTCCAGCAGACGAACGACGCCCGGCAGTTGAAGACCTTTTCTGGAGCATTCTGACGTCCAAAGAGTTTTTGTTTCAACATTGATTGGCGTCAGAACAAAAGCAGGGCCACCGGTCATTCAGCTTCCAGGCTTCCATTGGGTAAGCACCGAATCGTCAATTCAGTTTCTCGCTGACCGTCCGATCGGTGATGTCGTCGCCCGTGGCCCAGAACCAGTCGCTTCCTGTCCCGCCAGTCAATACATCCTTTGTGATCCCAGGAAGCACTGAACCGGCATTGAGGAATTTCGTATTCATTCCTCCGGCAATTGTCCCGTTCAAATGGCCGACGCGGGTTGCATAAGGTGTCGCCTGAATCCATTCGGTCTGAATCGAAAGCAGATCTGCAAAGTTATTCGCGATTGTCGTTCGGCCGCCGATCAGAATGTCGTCGCCTGCGCCTCCCAGCAGCAAATTCGTCCCCAATCCGCCGATCAGGATGTCATTTCCGTTGCCTCCGACCAACATGTCATTGCCGCTGCCTCCAATCAGAAGATTGCTCCCGCTGCCGCCGACGATCGTCGTCCCTAATGTGGCGTTACCCTGCACGACATTTTTTCCGGACCCAAGCCAAACCGTCGTGAACGTGTCAGCGGGAAGATCGATCTCGTATCCCGTAATTGACTCGATCGTCTGAGCCGTGCCGCTTCCGACGGTCATGTCGAACGTCAATCCGTTGGTAAATGCCTTGAATGAAAGCGTGCTGAATCCCGTCCCGCCGATCAGAGTGTCTTTATCGTTCGCCCCGGCAACTGATCGAGCGGCGAGCAGATAAAGATCGTTACCGTCACCGCCATTCAGCGTGTTGGAACCAGTGCCGGCACTGAGAGTGTCGTTGCCGCCAAGACCAATCAATGTGTCGTTGCCCGAGCCTGCAGTCAGCGAGTCATTGCCCGCCCCACCCGTCAATGTATTGTTGCCGTTGCCGCCATCGATTGTTGTCGCGACCGTCGCATTGCCGGTGACATTGTCATTGCCGGAACCGAGTGTCACTTTCTGGAATCGTTCTGTTGAAAGATCGACACGATAGCCGGTGGTCGAATTCGCCAACTGTTCCCCGGCGGCCTGCAAGCTGAATGTCAACCCGTTTGTGAAAGAAGCGAACGAAAGACTGTTCGTCCCTGAGCCGGCAATAATCGTATCCGTGTCGTTCGCGCCAGCTACGTCACGGGCAACCAGTGTGTATGTATCGTTGCCGGTTCCTCCGTTAAGGATATTCGTTCCGGTGCCCGCGTTGAGCGAATCGTTGCCGCCGAGACCGTTCAATGTATCGCTTCCCGAACCCGCAGTCAGCACGTCGTTCCCTGAACCGCCGGTCAGTGTGTTATTGCCATCTCCGCCGTTGATGTATGTTGCAATCGACGCATTTCCTGTCACGCGATCGTTTCCGGACCCGAGGGTGATCGACTGGAACGTCCCCGAGACGAGATTCAGTTTGTAGCCTGTAACGGAATTCGCCAATTGCGATCCCGCTGTTTGTAAACTGAACGTCAACCCGTTTGTGAATGTCGAGAAAGACAGGCTGTTCGTGCCAGTGTTGCCGATGATCGAATCGGTATCATTGGCACCTGGTGCGCTGCGAGCTGCTAATCGATACG
>JANXOO010000077.1 GCA_025353525.1 Schlesneria sp.
CTCAAAACAGGACAGAATTGGAATTCCCAATTAACTCTCACAATTTCCTGATTTCGACCCCTTTTTCTCTTGAAAAGAAACACAGCCGCTCTGTGGTTCACTTCCTCTTTCGACGATTCGCCTTGGAGAAATCCACTGGCATGTCAGCAACTTGCGACAATTGTTCATGCGCCGATCCTTGGCTGAATCAGGAAATCCATCATGGATGATCCGCTGCTTCCATGGTGGTCAATACTACTGCTCGGCCTGTGTGCGGTCGCTCTGACCGTGTGGATGCACCCGACCGTTCATCGCGAAGTCCGGTTGTGGGCAGGCCTTTCGACGCTCGTCTATCTTGCATTGATCTTTGTGGCAATGGGTGGAAATCCGCTGTCGGGATCCTCAGGTACATCTCCCTCGTTCAATATCCGGGCGATGGATCTCGTTGCAACAATTTGCGGTGCCGTCAGTATTACTGCGTGTGTCTGGATTTTGGGGCCAATCGGACATCGCTGTCGACAGATTTGTTACGTGATCTTTACGATTGCGAACGCAACCGTTTGCGGTATTGCGGGGCACGCGGAAATTGCGATCGGACTCCTGGTCGTTGCAGCGTTTTCATCTCGATTGCTCGCGATGGAATTTGCAAGGCGGACTCCGTCCTCATTGCGAGAATGCCTGACCGATTTTATCACGTTCACTCACAAGACATACTCAGACGCACCTTCGGCCTCCGCCAATGGAGCCGTTACGAAAAATGTAATTGTTCCGGAGGCGGTGACTTCAATGGTGTTCCCGCGTGATCCTCGGACGATTTTTTCCGACGACGGCCTCTCGCCGGACTGCGAGCGAAGAAAAAATCAGGACGAGTCCTGGTTGATTGGCGGACTCTTTCTGATAAGCGCACTCGCACTGGTTGGGACCGTATCGTATTCCTTACGAGTCGACACCTTGCGCACGACTGCCAGCCTGCGTCATACGTCACTCCCCAGCCACCGCGAACTGGATCAGATCCTGGCCAAAGGAAAAACGTCCCGACGCGATATGAATTTGACCAGGATGGCATTGGGCGTTCGGGCAGACATTGTCGTATTACTGGTCGTTATCATATTTCTCAGAATGGCAATGACACGGGTTGGCGATCACCGTGACACAGAATCAGGGGAAGTGAATCCATGAGTGCCGAAATCAGCCGCTGGACTTACGGCTTGCTGTTTGCCTCGCTGATGGTCACCACAGGCATCGTCGGCCTTGTCACCGCACGATGTCCACCAACACGAACACTGGCAGGAAGCCTTTTTCTACAAGGCGTTCTGATGACGTTTGTCATTGGATCGACGTTTCTAAATGTCACCGGCGACACGCGGTTGGGGGGACTTGTCATTGTCACCTTACTGCTCGTTCACAGCTTCTGCACCCGCCATCCGGAGGCATAGTGGGAACTCGCACTGAATCGAACGCATCTGCATCACTGCGGTATTCCGTTCGTCAAAACACTGACAATTTCAAAATCGGGTCTGATGAAAGTTGATCGTCGATGCCAATTGATCCTGGACCAATGTTGCTTGCAACCGCTTTGTTTGCGGTTTTTGGAGCTATCGGGTCACTCGCCGGAATATCGCTTCGAAAACCGGCATGGGGGGTTGCCGCAGCGAACGCGGGACTTGTCGGCGGATTCGTGTGTGGAGCAATTCTGGCTATTGTGCTGATTCAAAACGGTCCTGCAGAACCGACAACAGTTCGAGTGTTCCTGGGACGCTGGGCGACATTTCCAGGCCCACAATCCCTGACGCTACAATTCGGATTGGAAACAACATGGCTGAAAGCCTGTTTCGTCAGCGCGTTGGGTGGAATGCTGTTTTTGGTACAGCGCCCCGCCGGTTGGCTTCCTGGTCCAACCGGATCACATCGTTTGGGTCACGAACCGGTTGGATCAGGGCAAGTGAACATCGGGAGAACCGACAAGTCACCAACGGGAATGTCTCGTACCACACGTGTCGCCGTTTCAGAACATGTCAATCTGTCGATCAGCATGTTCTATGCAGCCGCCGTGTTCTTCAGTCTCGCACCCAACCTGTCACAGGCACTGCTCGGCTGGGGAGTGATGAGTCTTATCGCCGTGGTCCTCATCCGATTGATCGGCGTCAGTATCGGGAAGGAAATGTCAATCGCGAAATCGTTTCGATCGCAATCTGAAGGATACGAATCGACGAGTCACTGGTTGCACGTCCTGCGAAACACGATCCAACGACTCGAAAAAACCGGCATCGTCGGCGCATGGCACGTCATGTCACACAGGCTGCCAGGTTGGCTGGGCGAGCAAACTGAAATCATCGAACAGAGTACGGTTCCGATTCAGTTACTGGCGACGGCTCTCGGTTCGTTCGCCATACTGCTGACGTGGCTGGTAGTTTCGTAAACGGTCCCGCACGGGATCCCAACCTGA
>JANXOO010000081.1 GCA_025353525.1 Schlesneria sp.
AAGTTCCAATTCATTTGACTCCCAATCGGTCCGACGGGGCTCGCTTTCCCGTTCGGCCCGTATCGATTTTTGGTCTCGACTGTGACCGGAAGACACTCGTTGTACAGCACTGGCCAAACGGCATGTACGAAGTATCGCTGGATTCGGGCAGAGCCACTCCATTGACGGGGCGGGACGATTTGTTCAAGTATCTGCCAGACTCATTTTTCACGGCGATCTCACAACGGAACTCCACGCTTGCCACGCTTTCCATGACGCCGATTGAAACTGGACTCTACTTCGGGGTATCAATCGAGCGGCATGGTGAGCAGATCATTTCGGAAGATTTTGTTTCTCAGTCTGGACTGGCACATTCGATCAACGTTTCAGCCAATGGTGCGTTCGTTCTGTTCTTCGGGCAGAATAATCTCGGAATTGGCTGGGATCTCGAAAATGCGACGCCGTGTCGGTCCGAGTTGGAGATTGGATGTCCGATAGAATTCGCCAGTCTTGCTCCTGATGGTCGCGAAGTGTTCGTCTACCTCGCCGATGGCACGTCGAGCCTCTGCGATTCCCGATCCGGAAAACAGCGCATCACATTTGAGAATATCAATTCCCGTTGTCGTTGTGCGGCATGGTCGTCGGACGGGCGCCGATTGGCCATCAGTGATCAATCCGGAATCCTCCAGGTTTTCGATTCCCGGAGCGGACAGCGAATCTGGCACGAACAAATCGAAATTTGCTTCGCCAATTCATTAGCCTTTTCGAACGAAGGAAACCGGCTGGCTGTTGGCGGCTTCGACCATAAAATCAGAATTCGGGATCTCGATGATCCAACGCTGCCACAAACGGAATTGAACGGCCAGGCCGGAGTGATCCGTAGTATGGCTTTCGTTTCAGGTGACCTGAAACTGGTCTCAGGGAGTTCAGACGGCACAATCCTGGAATGGTCGCTCATCGATGGAAAAGTGATTCGAAAACTTTGACGACGCCAGTTCACCCGACCTTGAATCACCGGCAAGCCGCGCAGGGCCTTCTTCAGACTACAAACAACTGGGCGATTAAACCCACCATAAGTCAATACTTCAAATAGAGTTGCAACATTCTGCAAGCGACATGCGATTTGCCCCGCCAGCGGGACTCTCAAATCCAGGAAACCGGATGCAGGCGATTGTGAATTGGGGTAGAATATCACTGTGTTCTGCTCGTACGTATCCGGAGTTTGAAATTGATGCGGGGTTTTGCTTTACCCTCGCGGCATCTCTCAATTGGCGCGCTGATGTGCGTCATGTTGTTCGCGGCTGCGCGTGATATCGCGTTCGCACAGAATCCAACTGGCCCCGCAGTCACACCGGCAACTGAAGCGACGAAAAAGGACTCGGGCGCGGCGTCACGAAAGACCGTCGCAGAACCCTCATTGCCGGCCGCAACGGTCAGGTACCTCCCCGACAAGAATGGAATTCCCGTCGCAGTTCCTTGGGGAGCAACTCTCGAAGAGTACCTCAAATACGTTGACGACAAGAACAAACCCGTTGTCGGACCGAATCTGGCACCGGTTTCCGAGATCGAGATTGACGGAACGGTTGATGAGGATCGCGCAAATTTGAAAATCGCGTACACGATTCGTTTGCAAGAGTCTGACCGATACATCAGCGTCCCGCTGTTTCTTAACGAAGCTGTTTTGAAGCAGGCAAATTATATCGGCGATGGTGTCGAGCCTTCGTCGGAACGAAAAGATCCCGAGATGGGCCACGTCTGGTGGTTTTACGGTCGCGGCCCGCATCGTCTGGAACTGTCCGTGATTGTTCCGCTGAAAAAATCGCGACGTTTGGTCCTTTCGCTCCCATCCAGTCCGATCAGCCATGCAAAGATTCTGGTTCCTCACGCGTCGATTAATACGAAGGTGGTCCGCGAACAAACACTCGTCGAGACGAAATCGACACCCGACGGAAAGACTGTGATCGAAGCGACCGAATTGGGAACCCGATTCGAGATCAGCTGGAATCCGACCGTTGATATTCGTCCGAATGAAGTTTTACTCGAATCTCAAACGGCGATTCGCTCGCAGATCGAGCCCGATTCGATTCAGATCCGAGCCGATCAACAGATCAAATCGTTACAGGGGGCGTTCGGTCAGGTTGTCATTCGATTGCCGACCGGTTCCGAATCGATCCGACTTGATGATTCCGAAAAGCAGACATTTGTCATCGATTCCAGGGAACGAAATCTTGTCACGGTGATTCTGAAAGAAAAAGCAACATCCGTGCAACTGGGGTGGACTCTGCGATTGCCGAACCGGTTATTAACGACTCAGACGCTTGATGGTTTCGTCGTCGAAGGAAAGGGAGCTCGCAAGCAAGA
>JANXOO010000092.1 GCA_025353525.1 Schlesneria sp.
CGTTCCTGTCGCTGGTGGCTGTGATTCCGACGGTCATTTCAGGGGCATTGAATCTGGATTCCAGCGTGTCGAGTTTTTACGGCGGCACGGGCTTGTTGATTTGTGTTTCGGTGGCCATCGATTTGATTAAAAAGATCGACAGTTACCTTGTGGCTCGCCAGCAACCCGGTTTGCTGGACGTGCAGGAGTAAGGCGAGATGAAAGTTCGATCCAGTGTGAAGCTCATTTGCGAAGGCTGCAAAGTCGTTCGTCGCAAAGGGCGCGTCTATATCATTTGCTCGACAAACCCCCGTCACAAGCAACGGCAGGGTTGATTTGCGAGTGGTTGTCTGAAACGGTTTTGCCGAAACTTTATTTACTGACGAGTGGATTGTTATGCCGCGTATTCAAGGTGTCGATTTGCCAGGCGACAAGCAAGTTGTCATTGCATTGCAGTACCTCTACGGGGTCGGGGACTGGGTTGCCGCCGAAATCTGTTTTCGATTGGGGATCGACCCCTTTATGAAATCGTCGGCGCTGAACGACGATCAGATGGCGCGGATTTCAGGTCTGCTCGACAAGGATTATCTGGTCGAAGGACAATTGCGTCGTTCGATTCAACAGAATATCGCCCGGTTGCGCGACATTCAGTGTTATCGCGGCACGCGTCACCGCCGGAACCTTCCGGTTCGAGGGCAGCGGACGCGGACGAATGCACGCACTCGAAAGGGTGTCAAGAAGACTGTCGCTGGCAAGAAGGGCGTCAAGGACATGAAGCACTAGGCCATAAACGGCTTGGGCCCACTGGCTGTTCGCCCTGCCAGCAATGCAGAACGAAACGGGTTATGGCAAAGCGAGTGTTTGGGCTGTGCGCTGTGCGACCGGCGCGTCTGCCGTGCAGCATACTCTCTCGTCCGACTTGTCCGGAGAGACAATGTCATGCGTTGAGTTGACTATCGTCATGCGTTGAATTGACTATCGACGAGGATTTCGTCATCATGCGCGATTCTGAACATCGTCCGAAATTGAATTGAAGAAACGGGCTGAGCTATGGCTAAAGTGAAGAAACGAAAGGTGCGACGGAATATTACCCGTGGCATCGCACATATTCAGGCAACGTTCAACAATACGATTGTCACGATCACCGACGTGAACGGCGACGTATTGTGCTGGGCTTCGGCCGGAACGGTCGGCTTCAAAGGAAGTCGCAAGAGCACTCCTTTCGCCGCACAGCGTGCTGCGGAAACGTGTTCCGAGCGTGCTGCGAAGTTCGGCATGAAGGAAATGGAAGTTCAGGTCAAGGGCCCGGGCTCTGGTCGTGAAAGTGCGATTACAGGACTACAAACGTCCGGCGTCGTCGTTCGGTCCATCGAAGATATCACGCCGATCCCGCATAACGGATGCCGGCCCAGAAAGAAGCGACGCGTCTGATTCGTGTCGGCGTTCTGATTCATGTCAGCGTTCTGATTCATGTCGGGGTTAATGGGTGAGGCGCAGGCTTGCGTCAATCACCTCGGCGGGTTCATACAGGTCGCGCATGTGCAGGGCATCTGCCGACGTCAGGACACGCCGGATCGTAAAATCGAAAACGGGATACTGGATCAGCGTCAAAATAACGGTGAACTCCGGGATAATCAGAAGTCGACTGAGTCAGCGTTACCTGCAAGTGAAGCAAACAGAGCATATTTCAAGTTCCTGAAGAGGTGAGCGTTCAATGAGAATACGATGGCGCGGCCTTGAATTGCCGAATCGGGTTGTCACAGAAAAAGAGACCCTGACGAGTACGTATGGCAAGTTCGTGATTGAGCCGTTCGAGCGGGGTTTCGGGGCAACGATCGGCAATAGTTTGCGCCGAATCCTGCTTTCCAGCCTTGAAGGAACCGCTGTCACCCGAATCAAGATTCAGGGGATTCAGCACGAATTCACCACAATCCCCGGGATCGTGGAAGACGTCACAGATATTTGTCTGAACCTGAAATCGGTTGTTGTGAAGAATCACGCGCTGGTTTCCAAGACGTTGCGCATTGAAAAACACGAACGTGGCGTGGTTACGGCAGGTGACATCGTTACCGACGATCAGGTGGAAGTCTTCAACAAGGATCTTGTCATCGCAACGATGACCGACGATGTCTCACTGCATGTCGAAATCCTCGTCGAAAACGGACGCGGGTATTCGCCCGTATCGGAACAACCCGATCACCAGAACGAAGTTGGTGTGATTCCCATCGATTCGATCTTTTCTCCAATTACCCGTGTGCGGTACAAGATTGAAGAGACTCGCGTCGGTCAACGAACGAACTACGATCGGCTGATTCTGGAAATCTGGACGAACGGAACTGTTCTTCCTGAAATCGCGCTGGTTGAGTCGGCCAAGATCTTGCGAAAGCACCTTAGTCCGATCATCACCTATCGTGAACCAGGGCCGGAAACTTTCCCGGACAGCGGTTTGCGAAATATGCTTGAATCAACGGGATATGCTCCTGTTGATCTGGAACTGGAAGAAAGACTCGCTCGAAGCCTGGCGGAATTGAATCTTTCGGTTCGGGCGACAAACTGCCTGGAATCCGAAGGGATTAATACTGTCAGGGATCTTGTGACTCGATCAGAGGATCAATTGCTCCAGGTTCGGAACTTCGGCGATACGACACTGCAGGAAGTTCGCGAGCGACTGGCAACGATCGGATTGCGACTCGGGATGCGGTTGCCACAATCGATGCAGCAGCGAGATCGTTGATTTTCGGTTATTTAGTACCGTTATTTAGTACGGTGATGGCGGGTGAGATCCTGGTTTTGCACAGGATGAGTTGACGGTTGGGATTCTGAGAAAACAGGTTGATGCCTGAATTCGAATGAAGACAACCTGAAAAAAACAGCCTGAAGGCTGAACTCCAACTAAGACAGGCTGAGGCCTGAACTCCAACTGGTTGTATTGAAGATATCATGCGACATCGAAAAAGTGGTCGAAAACTCAATCGAAATCAAAGTCACCGGACTTCGATGTTTCGAAATATGGCGACGAGTCTGATTTGTGCATCGAAACCCGATGTGACGGCTCCGAATACTCCCAAAGTTGCCGGACGGATCATCACGACGGTTGAAAAGGCGAAAGAACTTCGTCCGGTGGTCGAAAAGCTGATCACTCTGGGTAAGAAGGCTCTTTCGCATCAGGAGGCTGCTGTCGAGTTTGCGACAACGGCGGCTCGTGGTAGTGCTGAATGGGACGCGTGGCGCAAGTCGGATCAGTGGCAGAAGTGGAATCAGGCGATCGCTCCTGCAGTTAACTACCGCCGTCGCGCGTTTGCCGCACTCCGTAGCAAAGAAGCTGTCAACATTCTGTTTAGCGAATTGGCTCCAAGATTTCGCGAACGCGAAGGGGGCTATTGCCGCATTGTTCGCCTCGCAGAATTCCGTCTGGGAGACGCCGGTCGCAAGGCGTTGATCGAATTTGTTGGCGTCAATGATCGCAAGAAACAACGACGTTCTGTCGGGGCAAAGAAGTCTCTCGCGACGACATGATGCGACCCTCCGAATTGTGATCCTTCGAAGGCTCCTTTGACCATCAGGTTGAAGGAGCTTTTTTTTTGGTGATGCGTTCGTTTTCAGAAACCTTGAAGCACGGGATTGACGAATGAAAATCGGGTTTGCAGTTGCCGGAATTCTTCTGTTTATCGCTGGGGGTGTGCGAGGGGAATCGATCTGGATTGAGGGGGAAAAGCCGGACAAGACTTCGATGAACCGGCATCCGTGGTGGTATGACCAGGTGAAGAAGGATCACCTTT
>JANXOO010000105.1 GCA_025353525.1 Schlesneria sp.
GGGACTGAAAAAGGGGGACAGGCACCAGGAAGACCTGGAGCCAGTCCCCCTTTTTCAGCCGGTCAGTTTTCTACGACCGGTCGGCTAAGCGTGCAGAGGGTGCAGGGGCAACGTTACGAGTCCCGACGCATCCCGTATAGAGGGGAGAATGTGGTCGGTTTATGTCGTTGCTGCATCCCGCGCTGTTGTTCGGACTGGGACTGGCCGTCATCCCGATTCTGCTGCACTTGTTGCTGCGGGCCAAACCGAAGCGGCTGATTTTCCCTGCGCTACGACTGATTCAGCAGAACCGGCGGCAAAACGTTCGGCGATTGCAACTTCGCCACCTTTGGCTGTTGTTGCTGCGGATACTCGTCATCCTGCTGATCGTTGTCGCACTCACTCGACCGTCATTGCCTGCAGCGAATTATTCACTGGTCTGGTACGAATGGCTGGCATTGGCCCTCACGGTTGGCTTCGGGGTTGGTGGCTATTTGGGGGTTTTGGCGGTTTGGCGACGCAAGCCATGGCCCCGTCATCTGCTTTTGACGCGACGAACGATGTTGCGCGGTGGCATCGGAGCAACTGTTGCGCTGTTATTGCTGCTTGCAGTCGGACGGCCCTATGCGCGCCGGGTCTCTGCCGAGATCAAGGATCCGGCTCCAATCATCGCTGACAATGTCCCTGCGGCGGCGGTGTATCTGTTTGATACCAGTCCTGGAATGAGCTATCGCCAGGGAAACCAGAACCGGCTGCAAGCGGCTCAGCAAATTGGCCGAGATCATCTTGGCCGCTTTCCCTCGGGAAGCAAAGTCGCTGTCGCCAGTTCACATGAGACTTCATCTCCGGCCTTTTCGCTCGACCTTCAGGCGGCGCGGAGTCGAATCGATGCCCAGGAAATCAAAATCGGAGCGGTGACTCTGAACGAGCGACTTCGAACGGCCCTCATGGCGCACGAAGATGATCGCCGCCGCGTCACTGCCGAACAGACCGCGATCCCTGAGGAAAAGCGACAGGACCGATTCCTGAGAGAGATTTACCTGTTCACCGATCTGACCCGCACTGCATGGCGAGGCGAAGTGTCCAGCCTGTTGCGAGATGAACTTGAACGACTCAAGTCGGTCTCACTTTATCTGATCGACGTGGGCGAACCGGCCCCAACCAATGTGGGAATTACGAGTGTCAGGTTGTCGCGAGAAACGATCCCGGCGGGCAGTTCCGTGCGCGTCGATGTGGTCCTGTCGACGGTCGGAAGCATCAAGCCCGAGCAAACGATCGAATTCTTTTTGGGGGGGCAGGATGGCAAACTGGTCGAGCGAGGTCAGCAGACGGTTTCCGTCGAGAGTGGTGTCGAGCGAAGTCTGTCGTTTGATGTTCCTCCGTTCGTCGGGCGATACCAGCAGGGTGAGATTCGAATTTCGGGCTCTGACCCGCTGGCGATCGACGATATTGGCTACTTCACCGTGCAGACCTTGCCGAGGCTGAAGTTGCTGATCGTCGCTGAAAACCGGTCGGTTGCCCACTATTGGCAGTCGGTAATAGACACCATTGCCGCTGCGAAAATCGCTGATTTCCAATCTGAATTCCAGCCTGCCGACCAATTGCGCGACGCCGACTTCAAGTCATTCGATGTGGTCTGTCTGATTAACGTCGCATCGCCCGATGAGGTCACCTGGACGCGGTTGCACGACTACGTTGAAGGTGGAGGGGGGCTTGGCGTCTTTCTCGGGGCGAATAATTCTGCGGGCATTTTGAAACTGCGAGGCAATCTGATCGATGCCGTCGCCTACAACAGTGATAAAGCTCAACGCGTTTTGCCAGCCCGGCTGATCGCATCGCTGCCACTTTTGCCGCCTCAGACGATGGATGTCCGAAATGCCGGCCATCCGTTTCTGGGCCGGTTAGAGGAACTCGGTGCATTGACGGAAATCGGTGCGATTGAGACTTATCGCTTTTGGAAAGTCGAAGCCCAGGAGTCAGGAGTTGTCGTGGCCAGGTTTGGAGGCCCGCAAGGTTTTCCGGCACTGATCGAGCGTCGGTTCGGGCGGGGGCGAGTGATGATGATGACAACCGCCGTTGACCGGGTCGAAAATGCCGAATGGAATGACTTCGTCGGAACGCCGTGGTATTTCATTTTCGCCGATCAGTTGTCGCAATACCTGTCGCAACAAGCCTCGTTACGTTGCAATCTTCTGGCCGGTGACGAAGTCGCCCTGCCGGTGGCTCGCGATCCAAAGTTGCGGCGTGTCATCGTTCGGATGCCCGACTTCAAACAGCGAACCCACGACATTCCTGCCGATTCAAAGCAATTGTTGCTTCGTGATCTGTCGGCCGTCGGGTCGTATCGGGTCGATTCCGCTGATGTCGATTTCGACGATCACACCGGGTTCAGCCTGAATTTGCCCTCGGCTGAGAGCGATCTGCGGCGACTCGACAAACGGGAACTGGATACACTGCTGGGCGAAGGAAGGTATACACTGAATCGCGATCCGGGAAGCTTGCAGCGAAGCGTCAATTCCGGTCGGATGGGACAAGAAATGTACAGCGCCCTCGTTGCGTTGCTGGTGATCATTTTCGCGACCGAACAGTTTACCGCGACATGGTTTTACAGGACTGACGAATGACCGGGCGCGACCGGGTTCGCGTAAAACGGAGCAAAAAGGCTGAAAATGCCTGCCCGCCTGCAGTATCTGCCGGTGTCGACACTGTATACCGAATCTCTGATGCGAAGCCGGCGACAATCGCCTGAATCTCTATTGCCGCCAATTTTTCGAGCCACTATCAATTGCTCTCCTCACCTGAAAATCCTGTGTTACAGACTGTGCCGTCTGATGAAGCATCGATGGGACGCATCGCCCGGGCGACGTTGCTCGGAATTTTGCTGTTCCTGGTCGCCGGCTTCGGGGTTGCACTGTCTCTGGATCCCGATCCGCGAGGTTTCGGGACTCATCAGCAATTGGGTCTGCCTCCTTGTACATTTCGACTTTTGTTTGGTTTCCCCTGTCCCGGTTGCGGGATGACAACCTGTTTTGCACATTTCGTTCGAGGTCAGTTTGGCGATTCGGTCCGGGCCAACCCTGCCGGTGCGATTCTCGCAACAGTGTCTGCTCTGCTGATTCCCTGGTCCCTGTGGAGTTTGTATCGCGGTCGATTATGGATGGTTTCGGATCCGGTGAAGTTCACCGGGTTCCTTGCCTTCAGCCTGGCGGGACTGATCGTACTGGTTTGGTTTTACCGATTGAGCTTGCCGTTTTTTTTCCGTTAACCCATCGCCCTGTATGACGCTCGGCAATCGCCTGAAATTTCCGCACTTGTCTTAAAAAACGCATGCACCGATGCGGCGAAGGATCGCCCCCGATGAAATTACCATCTATCCGGATCGACCGACGCCAGGCCATGTCACAACTGTGCGGGGTTGCTGGAGGATTGTCGCTGCTGACCGCCGCAGGGTGTTCCAAAATGTTGCTGGGAACCGGAAAGGTTCTGTTCGGCGACCCCAAGACAAAATCCGAATTCTCAACGTTAACGCGCGATGATCTGGTGAAGAGTGGAAAGACAATACTCATCGCCTGTTCGACTCCTGAATTCGTCGAATCAGAAACGTCGACACTGAAGCTTGATTTGATTGACGGAGTGACGCGACGGTTGAAACTGAACGGGGTCAAGATCATCAACCCTGACAGGGTTGCCG
>JANXOO010000132.1 GCA_025353525.1 Schlesneria sp.
TCCTTCGCCGACAACCGGCGGCGTCATTCCAGCAACGGGTTGACCTCCAACAACGGCATCTCAGGCAATTTACAACAGGACGTACAGGATGGCCAAAACGACCCGCAGCAGTAAGAATGCGATTCCTGAAGGCGCGAAAAAACCGGCCGCTCGCTCTGGCCCGAGTGCGGCCAAGGCCGACGGAAACAGCATCGTATTGGCAACGCTCGCCGAAATGTCGCAACCGGATCGCGTTTTGGGCGAACGGATTCATGCACTCGTCAAGGCAAGTGCTCCTGATCTCCAACCAAAACTGTGGTATGGAATGCCCGCGTATGCCAGGGAAGGAAAGGTCGTCTGTTTCTTCCAAAGTGCTGAGAAGTTCAAAACAAGGTACGCGACACTCGGCTTCATGCACGAAGCGAACCTCGACAAAGGCGGTATGTGGCCAACCGCCTTTGCAGTGACGGAACTGACCACCGAAGACGAGGCGATGATCAGCAAACTTGTGAAGAACGCCGTGAGCTGATGAAAGTCAGTCACAGCATGTCGACAGGAATGCGCTCTGTTGACTTCTGCCGCGAATGACCGAAGCATCAGCTTCCACCCAACTTCATACGGCCGATTCGCGAAAGGCGAGCGCTGTGGACCGGATGCGGAGCGGTTCTCAGTGATGATGGCAGCCAGGACGCTCGCAACAGTTTCTCGTCGGTGGGCTCTTTCAGGATCGATAATCGCAAACCTTTCTGAATCGACTTGTATCGTTCGATGTCCGTCGGGTGGATGTAAATCCGCTTCGATGAAACAAGCTCACACAACAGTTCGCAGAGCGGTTGACTCATTCCCGCCCACAAGACTGTGTTCGGGTTGGATCGGGCGGCCAGTCCCTGATCGCCTTTGATATCCATGTAGGGTTCCATCGCTTCCTGAATCTGTGGAAACAGGACATCGCCCTCCGTGCGTATGAATTCGACGATCCCCGCTTTCAATTGGCCGGCATTGGCCAATTGTGCCCACGGCGGCAGGGGTACAAATTGGTCTTCGTCGACGGGTAGCCGCGTTGCATCGTTCCGCTGTTCGGCTTCGAGCATCGCTGTCACGCGGCTGTCCGAGGTGGCTCGACGACAACGATCCTGTGCCCAGTTCCTCAAAGCAAAAATCTTGTCTTCCATCGTCACTGACAACGGCACCGTCGTTCGCCACGCTCGTTCCAGTTCTTCCTGGGACAACACCCGCCCGTTCCCGAACGCATCGATCAAAGCCGTGACGACGATCTGTTCCAGTTCCGCTCCGCTGAATCCGTCGCTTCGCCGGGCCAGGTCGTCGAGATCGAACTGTTCGGTTTTCCATCCCCGCTTCGAAAGATGAATTCCGAGAATGTGTTTTCGTTCTTCAAAATTCGGAAGATCGACGAAGAAGAGCTCGTCAAAGCGACCACGACGCAACATTTCCGGAGGCAGATTCTCGACCGAGTTTGCTGTTGCAACAACAAAAATCGGCTTGCTGATTTCCGCCATCCAGGTCAGAAACGTTCCGACCAGCCGCAGCATCGTCGCATCAGCGGCGCCTCCGGTATCGCCTTCGACCCCCGCGAATCCCTTCTCGATTTCGTCCAGCCACAGCACTGCCGGAGCAATCGATTCCACAAGAGCCAGGACGTTGCGCATATTCTTTTCGGACTCACCCCGCTGGGCGCCTAACAGGGCGGCAATATCGAGTCGCATCAAGGGAAAGCTCAGCAACCTTGCGGTCGCGCGTGCGGTCAGACTTTTGCCGCAACCTTGCACACCCAACAGCAACATTCCTTTGGGAAGAGGGACCCCCTGTTCTCGCGCTCGGGGCGAATAGGCATCGGCTCGTTTTGACATCCAGTCTTTCAACTGATCCAGGCCACCGATATCGCCAACGTTCTCTTCCAGATCGTAGAATTCCAGCAGGTCAGAACCCGATGCGAGTGTCCGTTTCTCGGAAATCAGAGTCGTGAAGACTTCGTCATTCAGTTCGCTCCGGCCGCGCAACGCGCGCAGCCATGCCTTGCGAGCTTCCTGAGCCGTCAGTCCCATCACCGCTTTGATCAGTCGGTCTTCTTCATCCGCGTTCAGGTCGAGCGATGTCGAATGCTGTTCGCGCATTTCCACCATGACACCATTGAATTCGTCTCGCAAATCTTCGTAATCAGGAAGCGGCAGGTCGATTTTTACTGAATCCTTTGCGAGATCCAGCGGTACGGTTGTGACGGGACCAAAGAACAACAACGTCTTCCGGCGGGAAATCAGTTCGGGCAGCAGATCTCGCAATCGGCGCAGGACGATGGGGTCGGTCAGCCAGGGATGAAAATCTTTCACCAGGAACAGATGATCGTCAGGGTATTCGGTCAGGTCGGCCAAAAGTCGCAGCGCCGAAGGTCGATCCTGGTCACTGCCTGATACCGGCGGTTGCAGGCCGCATGTGATCGTCCAGGTAACAAGCCCCCGTTCCATCTCGAGTGCGAGTTCTGCCAGTTCGCGTTCCCAGCGGTCTTCTTCTGCCGTTTTCAGGAAAAGAAGCGGGTAACCCGCTTCGACTCGGCAACGGATGTCATCGAGAACCGCTTCAGTTTTCACGACGCAAACCTTCTTTCCACGATTGTCATTGACTGACGGGATTCGACGAGGGTGTCAGGACAACACCCTTTTTCAAAATGATGTTCGCATAAACGGCGGTCTCGCCAGTGGCGATTATCGCGTAGGCCGCCCTCGCAAAATCGTAGAATCGGAATCGTTCGATCGGACGCAACTCAACTTCCGATCCTTCGTGCAGTGCCAGTACCCGGCGATATTCTGACCAGATGGGCGGATCGATCACTGATTCGTCGACTGGTTGCATGACACTGGCAGGGTGATCCACAAACGTATCGAGCGGAAAAAACCTCAGGATCGCATCAAGCAGCTCGACAATACCGTGTCCATCAGCTCGGACGATTCGTTGGGCACAACTTTCGGCAGGAAAGTTGCCATCCGCAAGGACGATTTCGTCACCGTGTCCCATTCGCATCAGGATCGACATCAATTCGGGTGAAATGACGGGCGGAATGTTTTTCAGCATCGTTGGCAATTGATAGAGAGATCCGGGATTGGTTCAACGTCCCCATTCTAGCGTGCAGTGCCGCAACGTAATACCGATCGGAATTCCGCTTCGGTGCCAGTGTTGGTCTGCGATCGGCGACACCTGATCGGCGATTGCCTGGTCGCTCGCCACAACCGGCAGAATCTGCCGGATCGTCGCGTTCAACGAATTTGCCCGGCAAGCCAACGCTTTACATCGTTCCTGGTGAAGGCAGCATCGAGCGTGGTTCGATGACACGACGAGCGGGTATAGCGGTTTGCGGCTGTACCAATGGAGCTTGAGTTTTCGGGAAGTGACCGTCCAGTTAAGGGGGATCGAGCGATGCTGCGTGCGTCGTGCTTTGCCGCCGGAATGTTTGTCAGCATGTGGGGCCTGGCGTTTCTTGCCATCGACAAGGTGGTACTGCACCAGCCGACGGAAAAAGATCCCGGTATCCGCGGGATGCTCGCCAAACAGGTTGTCGACAAGGAAAATCGTCCGATTATCGATCCTCCCGACTGGGCTGCGTTTACCCTGTTGTCGATTGGTTCGGTCTCGATGCTTTATGCTGTCGCACTGCCGAAGAATGCCTGACGCCGTATCCCGATACGCGGCACCGCGTCAAACAAACCTCGATACCTGCTTCCGCAGGCTGCAACGAGACATCCCTGCTGATGTCGGTCGTTTCGACATGTGTTAATCTCCGGCGACTGCGTCATTTTCTGCCAGACTATGTTTAACGCGGATTTTTGAATGTCGTCCGGGAGTTCAGTGAAACGGAACGTTCTTGCCAGTTGGGGCCTGCACGCCTTCAACATGGTGATCGGTTTTTATCTGACAAAGTTCACGCTCGACGTCCTGGGCGTTTCTACCTATGGAAACTGGATTTTCATCAATTCGATTGCCGGTTATAGCAACGTCCTGTACTGTGGTTTCGGTGAAACAATCAGCCGGTACGTTGCCAAATACCACGCCGACAATGACCAGCACCGGATGAACGAAGTCGTGTCACTGGTTGCGTACATTTTTCGCGGACTCGGAGTGTGCGCGCTTGTGATTGCGAGCGTGTTGGCAGCGACCGCGCAGTGGTGGGGCGGATGGGAAGGTGAGTTGCTGACACAGGTCCGCATGACGTGCCTGATTCTGGGACTGAATATCGCGATTTCGATGGCAGGAACGCCGTTTGGCGGTGTGCTGCACGGCCTGCGACGATTTGACCTCGAACGCGGAATCGGTTTTGGTGCGGATGTCACCCGGCTGATCCTGTTCCTCACATTTCTGCAGGCCGATTGGGGACTGGTCATCATCGCTTTGATATTTTTCCTGGTGACGGTCGGTGAAAACGCCTGTTTTGCCGTGTCGGCCTACCGGTTACTTCCCCAACTTGAAGTCTGCTGGAAGCACGTTCATCGTGAGACCCTGCGTGAGTGCGGATCATTCAGCACGATGTCGTTCATCAACACGATCGCCTCACAACTGATCAATGCCTCTGACACGATCGTGATCGGTCTGATGCTGGGCAAGGAAGTCATCGTCACCTATTACCTCGGTTTGAGGTTGGCTCAATACTGCCGTCAACCGATCGACAAGATCGCTCATATCTGTTTGCCGACGGCGGGGGCATTGCATTCTGAAGCCGATCGTTCGAAGCGATTAAGATTTCTGTTGAAAACGCTTGGTGTCGTTCAGTTGCTGATCGCAGGGATTTTCATCGGGTCGTGGTATTTCGGAGGAGATGTCCTTCAGTTGTGGGTCGGTAAAAAACTCGTATCGGAAGATCGTCATATGGCCCATCGCATTCTGACGATCCTGCTCGGTGCCCATGTGATCGCACTCCCTTGCAGCATTTTCCGTGCGTTTCTGTTCGGGTTGGGCAACGTCAGAATTCCGGCGACCATCTACCTGGTGGAAGCAGCATTCAATCTCGGCCTGAGTCTGACATTCTGCTACAGGGGCTATGGAATCGAAGGAGTCGCCTGGGGTACGGTCATCCCGGTCGTCTTCATCGAACTGGGGATATTGCTGCCGTATGCGCTTCGCAATCTGGGCCTGACTTCGTCACGGCTTGTTCGCGAAGCACTTTTACCTCAAATTCCGCCGCTCCTCATTTTGTGGGTGTACGCGGCAATGGTCGACAGCCAGAGCTGGAGTCATGGTGACTGGCGTGCATCGGTCGGGATCGCGATTGCCGGCGGGGCAATTCTCGGCCTGATGTGGCTGCTGATGTCGAAGTCGCACGCGCTTTGGCGAATCGCGCTCGAAACCGCAACTGCCTCCCGATAAGGCAATGCCGTGATGGATTTTTCGCGACAACACCGCAGATGTGTCACTGCCTCGGAGTCCTCGGATAAGCAGTCATGTTTTTGAAACTGCATCAGAATCAGACGAAGAGCCCCGCTTGCTCGAAGCTGGTCAAGCTGGGGCACGAGTCGACAAGAATGCTTCACAGTGTTTGGGTTCGGGTGACGACACGTGAGGGTCGCGGATAAAAGGGTTCTTGAATGGTACTGCTGATCGCGATAAGATCGGGGCGATCGTAAACCCGGTAATGACTCCAACCTCTTTCAAAGAAAACTTGAGGACATGTCGAAAGCGACGGACATCCGCATCATGAGTGCCACATGCGCCGTTGAATCTCTCCCATTTCGGGCTCCGCTGAAGTTCGGTGGTCGAGTGATCGACAAAACGGTCCTGATCAATGTCGATGTCGAGGTCGAATCGCGTGACGGAAAACGGCATGCGAGCGGTTTCGGCAGCATGCCACTGGGCAATATCTGGGCATGGCCGTCTGACACGGTCTCACCGGATCAGGGCGAAACGATGATGAAACGCTTCGCGGAAGAAGTCGTCGATCTCGCCAACGAATGCAGCGAATACGGACATCCGATCGATCTGGTCTATCATCTGTCCGGTGAATACGAACACCTTTCAAAGACTCTTTCAAATCAGTTGAAACTGACTGAGCCGATGCCGGAGTTGGCTCAACTGGTTGCAGCCAGCCCGTTCGACGCGGCGCTGCACGATGCCTATGGACGCCTGCATAACCTGAACAGCTTCGACGCCTTGTCCTCGAAATTCATGAACTACGATTTATCCGAATACCTGGATTCCGGGTTCAAAGGTGAATACCTCGACAAATACACGTTGCGGCAGCCAAAAGAGCGGATGCCGCTGTACCACCTGATCGGAGCATTGGATCCGCTGACCGATGCCGACGTGACAAGGAAAATCGGAGATGGACTTCCTGAAACATTGCCGCAATGGATCGCTTACAACGGTTTGACGCACATGAAAATCAAACTGGCGGGGGATCACTTTGATTGGGACGTCGAGCGAACTCTGGCGATCAATGCGGTCGCAGAAGCCGCTCAGGGACAGCGGGGTTGCCAACACTGGTACTACTCGGTTGACTTCAATGAAAAGTGCCCGAATGCAGCGTATGTCATCGACTTTCTGACAACGGTGAAATCGAAATCGGCCGCCACATTCGACCGAATTCAATATGTCGAACAGCCCACTCATCGTGATTTGAGGGCTCATCCCGAAAACCGGATGCACGATGCGGCCAGGCTCAAGCCGGTCGTGATCGACGAATCACTCGTCGACTATGACTCGCTGCTGCTTGCGCGAGAGCAGGGATATACCGGAGTTGCCTTGAAAGCTTGCAAGGGGCAAACGGAAACGCTGTTGCTCGGTGCTGCCGCACAGAAATTCGGGATGTTTCTGTGCGTCCAGGACCTGACCTGCCCCGGTTATTCATTCCTGCATTCCGCCAGTATCGCCGCTCGATTGCCTTCCGTCGCAGCGATCGAAGGGAACGCCCGACAATTCTGCCCGGCAGGGAACAAGTCGTGGGCCAAGCGGTATCCGACAATGTTTACCATCACGGATGGAACCGTCGGCACCATTGCCCTGAACGGCATCGGGTTGGGAATCTGAATCGGGTTGGAAAACTAAAGCAGGATCGTTTGCTCGCGGTCCGGCCCGATACTGATAAACTTTGCCGGAACTCCCAGCAATTCACAGATGGTATCAACGTACCGACGGGCTCCTGCTGGCAAATCGGAGAGTTTGCGGGCGTGAGTAATGTCTTGCTTCCAGCCCGGTATCTTGCGCAAAACCGGTTTGGCGACTTCGAGATCTTCGACGTGCGACGGAAAATCGGTCGTCCGCTCGCCTCGAATATCGTAGGCCTCGCAAACGCAGACTTCGTCGAGCTGAGCCAGAACGTCCAGCAACATAACGGCAATCTCGTCGACTCCGCAAACTCGTGCCCCGTAGGCTGTGGCAACGGCGTCGAACCATCCGCAACGACGAGGGCGACCAGTTACAGTTCCGTATTCGTGGCCGACATCGCGGATGTGTTGGCCAATTTCATTGTGCAACTCGGTCGGAAACGGCCCACCACCCACGCGTGTGGTATAGGCTTTGACAACTCCGATCATTCGTGTGACAGCCCGCTGCGGCACGCCACTACCACTATGAATGCCTGCTGCTGAACTGTTTGAACTGGTGACGTAAGGAAAAGTTCCATGATCCACATCCAGCAGGCTTCCTTGCGCACCTTCGAACAGGATATTTTTCTTTTCCTTGAGTGACCGATGCAGCCATGCTGTTGTATCCACGACGTGCGACCGGAGTTTGTCAGCGTAGTCGAGGTAGTTCGAATAGATAGTGTCCGCATCGAGCGGTTCGATCGCCGGGTCGAGCGCCCTCAGCGTCAGGTTTTTGAACGCGACGATTTCGTCCAGCTTCGCCCGAAATGTCTCGCGGTGGTAAAGATCCCCGATTCGAATTGCATGGGTGCGACCTGCCTTGTCGCGATAACACGTACCGATGCCACGACCCGTCGTTCCGATGGCATGATTACCACTTCGCTTTTCGAAAATAGCATCTTCGACGATATGGTACGGCAGGATCACGTGAGCACGGTCACTCACCAGCAGATTTCCGCCATCCACGCGAATCCCCCGGTCGGTGAGTGACTTCATTTCCTTGAGCAGCGCATCAGGGTTAACCACCAGCCCATTGCCGATCACGGCTTTGACACCCGGCCGCAGGATGCCAGTGGGCAATAATGAGAGTTTGTATGTCTCGCCATCAAATTTGACGGTATGTCCGGCGTTGTTTCCGCCTTGATAGCGAACGACGACTTCGTGCGAATCTGTGAGGAAATCGACGATTTTTCCCTTGGCTTCATCGCCCCACTGCAGACCGACAACAGACGTAACTGACACAATACAAACCTTCTGTGAAAATATTCATCATGAGCGGTCAAGGCGCAAAAAACGCGAGGTGGACATCGGCATCCACCCCGCGAGTCGAGAACAGTCTATCGAGCCGACCGATCAATGTGGAGCGTAAGCCGATTCGCCAGATTCAGGTATTTTTACGGTTGTCTGACTTGATCGGACCGCATCGGATTCAAAATAAGCTAAAATTTCAATTTATTCAACGACACGGCTTATTTGGTCAAGTGACACAAGCTGTTTTCATGCATAGGTTTGTGTGTTTTGATCCGGTGGAAATGCAAGAATTGCCGACCCGAAAGCGAATCATATGAATTGCCTGAATTGCGGTGCGCCACTCGAACTGGCCGATGGACGATCCGTTTTGAGCTGCGAATACTGCCAGTCGACTCGCCAGCTTCAATGCGATTCAGACGACGGTGATCGAATTATTTCGCTCGACCGCCTTGGCGATTCGAACTGTCCGCGATGCCATGAACAACTCGTTCAAGCGTCTCTTGACGGCAGGCGAGCCGAGTTTTGCACACATTGTCATGGAGTTCTGCTGGAAAACGCGATCTTCGCCGAAGTGACAAGTTCTCGTCGCGCCGCATTTCGCGGAAGCGAACTGGCGGCACGGCCGATCGATCCCGAATTGCTGATGGAACGTATCGAATGCCCACAATGCGAGTCTCTGATGGATGTGCATCCGAATTATGGGCCAGGTCAAGCCGTGATTGATTCCTGTTCCGTATGCAATCTGGTTTGGCTCGATCATTCAGAACTGACCTGCATCGAACGAACGCCAGGCCGACGTCAGGCATCATACGATCAGGGGCGAGCGTGACACTGGAAATGTACTCGCACAGTATGTTGCAGTGCCGACGGAGCACCGCGTGATTTTGCAAACGCGGGCTTTCGATGAATGCCTCATTCTGTGCCTCGAACGGAAAGTGACTCGGTGTTGTGATTTAACTCGGTGTTGTGATTTAATTCGGTGGCCTGGCAGATGCGGTTGCGGCCATTGGACTTTGCCAGGTAGAGGGCTTTGTCCGCAGCTGTCACGAGGGATTCAGTGGACTTGGCATCGAGCGGACAGTTCGCGACTCCGATGCTGATTGTGATTTGTACGCTGATGTTTTGAATTGTGATCGTCTCGTGTTCGATCGCGGTTCGAATTCCTTCCGCTATTCGCAGGGCTCCTGCCCGCCCGACCCCCGGCAACAGGATTGCAAATTCTTCGCCTCCATAACGGGCCACGATGCTGCGCTCGCCCAACCTCAGGCGCGAGACCTGATCTGCCAGAACACGGGCTACTTCGCGCAGTATATGATCGCCGGCAGGATGGCCGTAGCGATCATTGTACGATTTGAATCGGTCGAGATCGGCCAGTATCATCGAGCAATCTCGCGAGTCACTGCATTTGACGCGTTCGATTTCGGTTTCGAGATACGCGTCGAAGGAGCGGCGATTGACGAGGTCTGTCAAATGGTCATGTCGCGCTTGCCGTCGAATCGTGGCTTCGTCGAAGACCCGCCGCAGCGTTTGGGATAACGTATCCGCAGCGAAATCAATCAGTCTCTGATGTTCAGCAAACGTCTGGTCAACAGCTCGCCGCGTTAAACAAAGGGCTCCGAGTACCCGTCCATTGACGCGGATCGGGAGTGCCGCCGCCGAACCGATCGGGGATTCGCCGAGAGGATTTTCCGCGTCATCCCGATTGTAGTAGTGACCGAGTTCCGACTGTATCGCAGACCGGGCAATCTCTTGTTCGCGATGTTGCCAGAGCATTTCTGTGCCGATGGGTATCGGCTGTCCGCTCTGCACGATCGGTTGCAGTTCTTCTCCCGATCGCCGCGCAACGAAGAAAATTGACACCCGGTCAGCACTGACGGATTCGCCGAGTCGGGCGGCGAATCGTTCGAGCACTTCCAGCGGGCTTTCGGTGTGAGTCGATACGATCGATTTGAGATCGAGCTTCACTTGTGTTGAGTGAAGTTCCCGCGACTGTTGCTCGACCACATCCCGCGCCGCGACGCGCTCACGGTCAAGCCGCCGTACTTCATTTTCAAGTCCCTGCATCCGTCGCTCGTCAAGCGGAAGTTCGATTTCGTCCGGGTCCCGCTTTGCAAGCAACACACCGCCAAAAAAACTGACCGCGCCTGCAAGTACGGCACCGCCAATCATGGGTGCGACAAAGTCGAGAGCCAGTAGCAACGTCATCATGGTCAACACCGTCTTCCAAATCGGTAAACCATTGATATTGCTCGCGGTGAAGGATCAGGCATTCATCGATTGTCGGCTTTCCGCAGAGAGCTCCGGAACATTTTTCAGTGCCGGGCGTTTCAATCGGAAATCGCTTCGAACAGATGTCCCTGCTCATCCCTCGCGAGGAATCAAGTTCAACGTTCAGTCTACACAGTGTCCTTCATTGAATTGCAACGGGAATCGGACGAATTTGTCGAAGCGGGTGCTTTCGGTTACCAATTTGACGAATGGAAACAATGGAACATTTTTGAG